>CAJXEF010000182.1 GCA_913052545.1 uncultured Chloroflexota bacterium | reverse complement strand
CGTCAAAATTATCGATGGTCACTAAATCATTGTGTTGTGATAGGGGGCCAATTTCCTTGTGTCGCTTGATTAGTTTCTCTCTCAGGTTGGGCTCTATAAACATCATGGACTTACGCATTGCCTCCAGCCATTCTTGATGTGTGGAGGGATTCTGAGAGGCTCTAATCCTAAACTCTAAACTGTCGGAAGGACGTTTCTTGGGTGCCATAGACACGGTCATAAGTATAATTGCCTGGACTTCTTCAGGATAGTCTAAGGCATATTCAAGGGCTATACACGCTCCTAATGTAAAACCCACTAGAATCAGGTCTTTCTTCTTATTTTGAGCTCGGAGCCATCCCCTTAGCCATTCGGTATAACTGTTTACATCTTTACATGGGGTTCCGTGAGGGTGCCCAGGAAGATTTGGCGCCACACTGCCATCGAAATGATTGAGTTGATGAATAAAGGAATCAGCGCACCCTCCGGCACCTGGACCGTGTATAAACACAAAATGGCTCAAAGTAGGGCTCCTTTTTATCTGGGTTTGGCGATACAAAATGCTAAGAAAAATTTGATATGTCTATTACCAAATCAAATGTCCAACAAACTTTCTAGGTTTCTGCACAGAATTTTTTCCTTCTCTTCTTGTGAAAGACTATTCAAATTGTTGATCCAAGATACTGGAGAGGGATCCCATGATACATAAGGCCAGTCACTGCCTAAAACGACCCTGTCGATACCTACTGTATCGATCAAAAACCGTAACGCTGTTTCACTCATAGTGATGCAGTCATAGTACATTTTTTTTAGATATGTACTGGGAGGGTTAGAGATATTTATCCGGGCTTCCGACCGTACTTGCCATCCCCTATCCCAACGTCCTGCACCAAAGCAAGCAGGACCACCTCCATGTGCGATGCATATTTTGAGGTCTGGATAACGTTCCAATACTCCGCCGAATATCAAAGTAGCGGCTACCAATGAATCTTCTAACAACACTCCAAACGAGTTGGGAATACTGTATGATCCGTTGCGAACAGTTGCCAGGTTGTTATTGGGCTGTGGATGATAAAACAAGACCGCTCCCATTTTCTCGGCCGCCTCAAAAAATGGGGAAAATCGTTCCTCGTCCCAATTATTGTTGTTAACTATACAGTCTAATTCGGCTCCTTTTAGACCGATATGATTTACGGCACGATCCAATTCGTCTATCGCCACGTCTACATCTTGCATAGGCAGAGTGGCAAGCCCTGCAAACCTATCGGGGTATAGTCTAACCATCTCGGAGATTTCGTTATTAACTTCTTGGGCAAGTTCTAAGCCTAGCTGGGGAGTTAGGTGGTAGTTATAAAGAGGGGCAGCTACAGAAACAACCTGAATATCAACACCCTGGTCATTCATGTCGTTGATCCGTTGGTCTGCGGTGAAACGTAATTTCGGTAGTGGGACCTGGTCTTTACCCTTGGGGCCGAGGGTGAAACCGACTCCATTTTCTTCCTGGTAGGTTATATCAAACCAGTCGGCGCCAGTTTCGACGGTTTTCCACATGCTTTGTGGGATAAAGTGTGCGTGAATATCAATAGTACGCAATTTACTCTCCAGAATCGAAGTAAAATTTCGGTGTTAAAGGTCCAAGACTGTTTCCATGTTTTTCCATAAAATTGCTTCCTTCTCAGATTGCGTCAGGCTTTCTAGACTCAAAATCCAAGAAACTGGCCAATCGAATTCCATGTCAAATGGCCAGTCGGTACCAAATAACACTCTATCTATCCCGACCGCATCTATCAAATACCTTAGTGCAGGTTCTGTGTAGACAATACAATCATAATAAAACTTACTGAGATATTCACTAGGAGGTTTGTTTATATTTACTCGCGCTTCCGGTCGAACTGTCCATCCTCTGTCCAACCTTCCGATCCCATAACAGGTATAACCGCCACCATGGGATAAACATATTTTCAGGTCAGGGCATGTATCCATAACTCCGCCAAAAACTAATGAAGCGAAAGTAATCGTTCTGTCGGCTAGGTTTCCGATAGTATTCGGAAGATGGTAACGATTGATACGAGAATTTACTACTGTTTCTCCGGTTTGATGAAAAAGTATCAGGGCGCCCATTTCCTCTGCTGCCTTCCAAAACGGCATATAATCGGAATGGTCGAGGGTCACTCCATTGATCTTGTCATCGATCATGGCGCCTTTGAAATTCATCTGGGTCATGACCCGTTCGAGTTCTGCCACCGCGGCGTTTACGTCCTGCATAGGTAGTGTAGCCAACCCTGCAAATCTGTCAGGCCAGGTTTGGGTCATCTGGTAGATTTCGTTGTTACAGTCTCGAGAAGTTGCCTTAGTGGTTTCTGTATCCAAGTGATAATTGTAAAAAGTGGAGTAGGGGGAGACTACGTGTACGTCTACCCCCAAGGAGTCCATGTCCATCATCCGTTGTTCAGGTGTCCAACTCGTTTTTGGGGTCATGAGACTACGCTCGTCTCCGATGATAGCTATTTCTCTTCCCCGAGCATCCTGCTCACGTCTTATGCCGTGCCAGTTGCCGCCGTTTTCAGTCGCTTTCCAAAAATATTGAGGTGTAAGATGAGCGTGGATATCTATAGTTCGCATTAAGTGCTCCCGGTTGATAGGTATGTATCTAGGCTAATTACATCCGGCGAAAGCTAGCATGGTGTAATGTTTGTGTCAATTGTGTTGTAGACATTCCAAGTATCCATGTAAACTCGTTATCTGAATTTAACGCTTCTATTCTAGTGGGTTTGACTGCTAATAACGGCGCTGATACACTCCCGGAAATAGCTGAACAAGCTAAGGTGGGGTTGAATTATGACAGTACCATTATCTGGTGAATATCGGCCGCCCGTACCTTCTCGGGTGATTTTTGGTCATGACAAGATTTCTACTCTAAAGACAGAATTGGATAATTTAGGGTGCGAACGGGTTTTGGTGCTTTCTGGACGTACTGTTGCGGATAAAACCAATTCCGTACAGATGGTACAGGAGGCAGTCGGAGATAAATTGGTTGGGATCTATTCTGGGTTAAGTCAAAGAGCCCCTCTACATTCAGCTGTTTCCGCGACCAAAATGGCCCTTGAAATGAAAGCAGATGCTCTAGTAGGCATAGGCGGTAGTACTATATCCGATGCATCTCGAATGATTGCCGTGATGATGGCTGAGAATATAGTTAGTGAAGATAATCTACGTGATCTCGGAACACAGAATTCGGGTTTGCTTGAACCGGATTTAAAAGGCAAGAAATTACCGTGTCAAATTTCTATTCCTACCACCCTCTCTGCGGGGGAATTCAATCAAGGTGGCGGGAATGTTTTAGATGACAAGTCTGCTCGAAAAATCAGGGTACGTCACAGTAGCCTTTATGCCGATCTAATAGTATTGGATCCCCTGATGACCATAGGGACCCCGGATTGGCTTTGGTTGTCTTCAGGGGTGAAAGCTCTCGATCATTGTATCGAGCGGCTCTATTGTAATGGTAATCAGCCTGCAATCGAAGCAACGTCTGCTAAAGCAGCTGAATTATTGTTTAAACATCTGCCGATTTCTCGAGAAGAGGATGATGATTTGGAGGCGCGTCTTAACTGTCTAGTCGGAGCATGGCTCTCTATGATGGGGGCAACAACTGTAGGATCTGGGCTAAGTCACGCAATAGGTCATGTAATAGGGGTAAAATACGATATAGGCCACGGATATACTTCCTGTGTTACCCAGCCCTATGTTATGGAATATAATCGTATGGCGTCTGCTGATAAGCAAGCTGTATTGGCCCGTGCCGCAGGGATCCAGACTGATGGTATGGATGATACAACGGTGGCTGAGGCAGCGTATCGGGTAGTGGATGAGTTTATTCTAGGATTGGGAATGCCCCATAGGCTGAGAGAATTGGAAATACCTATGGACGATCTTCGTGAAATAGCTGAGTTAACTATGGAAGATGGTGCAGGGCGGAACAATCCGGTTCCTATTACCTCCACGGACCAGGTGATGGAGGTTCTCAAAAAAGCATGGTAATGAATAAGCTTTGCTATGTGATCAATTTTAATAATATGCTCTGAATTTTAGAGTAACCTGACGATTTTCAGAAATTATCCTATTCTCTTTTTATTAAAATGCTGGGATCAAGTCTTGGTAGATATTTTTTAATACTTATTCCACTTAGTTCCT
>CAJXEF010000181.1 GCA_913052545.1 uncultured Chloroflexota bacterium | reverse complement strand
AGTGGTACTGAGGAATTTGGACTCAATATCTTAATTACAAGAGAGGTAGCCTAGTATGAAAGTACAAATTATGTCTCCTGCGGCGGACCGAGTAGACTTCAAAGTTCCTCCCGCTCCGAGACTTCAAAGTCTAAACGGTAAGACCATAGGTCTATACAACAATATGACCGGAGGTGCTGATATAGCGGTTGATAGGGTTGCTGAGCACATTAGCGAAAGATATACGGATGTTAAATTTCAACGATACGGTGGAGATTTACGCTCAGGTAGACCGATTCTAAGCAGAGGAGTCCATATTGACGATGACGAGGCTGCTTTGATTGCAACTGAGGTGGATGCCGTAATCGGCGCCACTGCCCATTGAGGTGGGTGCACGTCGTGGCTTGCCCACGACATGGTGGCTGTGGAAAAAGCCGGTATTCCCGCCGTAGGGATCGCTGCTCGTAGTTTCGCCAGGGCCTGGCAGTCATGCGTTGACGGATGGGGTCAACCAACGATCGCTTTTGTAACCATTCCTCATGCTACAACGGGCCAGCAGGCGGACTTTATTAGAAATATGGTGGATGAGCAGATCGACGATATTATCAGAGGTCTTACTGAAGTTCAAGTTACGGCCAATGTTAACGGCCCCAACGGTAAGAACAAATCCACTGAATCATTTACCGTAGAGATGGATGCTAGTCAGGCTGGATTAAACGCGGTTAATCACTTTTTTGCTGAACGAGACTGGAGTGATGGGATGCCGGTCATTCCGCCTACTCCTGAGGCCATAGGAAATATGTTAAAGGGGACTAGAAGGCAACCCAGCGAAGTTGTGATGGTGATGGAGCCTGGTTTTGGATTGGCGACTGTGGAAAAAATAGCCGTCAATGCGGTTATGGCAGGATGCCAACCCGAGCAGTTTCCTGTCCTGCTTGCGGCGATAGATTGCCTAGGCCAGCCCGAATCAAACCATCGAGATATGCAGGTGTCCGGGCATACTGAGGCGCCGTTAATATTGGTAAATGGACCCGTGGCTAAAAAAGCTGGTATCAATGTCGGGACAGCGGCAATGGGGCCAGGGGTGGTTAATACTGCTAATACTGCTATAGGTAGAGCCCTGCGATTGTGTTTAATAAATATAGGGTATTGCAAAGCTGGGACAGGGGATCCTAACTTTATAGGTCTCCCTACTAAATTTGGTATGTGTATTGCTGAGAATGAGGAAGTGAGTCCCTGGCAACCCTACCATGTTGATCTAGGATTCGATCAGGATGAGAGTGTCGTAACTCTGGTTACCGTAACAGGGCCTACAGATATAATTGATTCCGGATCAAGGTCCGCGGAAGATACCCTTTCTAACCTGGCGTCTATGATGTTTTATCCCAATGCTGGATCAGGAGCCTACTTGCGAGGTAGGCAATCCGCACAGGTTGGTCACACTAATAATAGAGTCCTCTATCAAGGGCCTTACCACCCGATTATTCTTAGTCCGTCTAGAGCTGTGATAATGGCTGAGGCAGGCATGAGCAAATATGATGCTCAAGTATGGCTGCATGAACACTGTAGGACTTCATTGAAAACACTCTTGGCTAAAAGAGATGTTCCACGGGACGGCGAGGGAAATTGGGTTCATCATCGGGAAATGCAAAAGCTGGAAGAAGATCCGACTGCAACCATTCCTTGTCTTGAAAGTCCGGAACAATATTTGTTATTTGTTACCGGGGGTTCTACTCATTATGCTAATTTCTTCTATGGAACTTATGGAATAGCTTCCCAAACTGTGGAAAATATTTAGAATAAAAGTACACTGAAAAAAGACCGTGTAATTTTTATACTGGACTCATTGACTTTATAAGTGGCAGACACTTTGTTTGTGTCTGCCATTTGCATTCTAAGGGAGTAAAATGACTAAAAGGACTTTTAGATACATTATTTTATCGTCTTTGGGGTCAATGTTTAAGATGGTATAGAAGGCTTTGAAGTGGTGGGTTAATTAACTCGTAGTCCTTCTGAAATCAACCTGGGCAGCACCTCACTTTCAAAAAAGGGTAGATGGTCGATGTAGTTGGCGAATCCCATAGCTAAAGCGGATATTCCATAGCTGTACAAACGCTTCATCATTCTTACGACCTGGTCAGGATCCCCCACAATTGGTAAGGCACCATTACCGCTAGCTGCATGTCTTCGAAAACGTTGTCGTTGTTCTTCGGTTACTCCAGCTCGATCTAGCCCTCGTCCCACTACCATATTTTCGACAGCTTCTTTATCAACGTTTTCGATCGCGTAATAGTGAAAATAATCTTCAGCTTCTTTTTGGCTAGGACTGCACACTATGGAAACGTTAGTGAAAACTCCTATTTCTCTGTTATAAGACTTGGCCAAGGATTTTAACGAGGCTATATTGATCGGTGCTTCATCTAGATCCTCTCGTATCGCGGTGAACATTATATCTGCGTTTCGAGCCGCAAAATCCCGCCCTTGTTCCGAATATCCAGCACACAGTATAGTTGGCTGCTCACTAGCATATGGTTTGGGATAAAGGTTGGTGCCCTTGACCTGGTAATATTCTCCGTTGTAATCGAATTCCTCTTCTTTCCAGGTACTACGCAATATGTCTAGCCATTCTTGACCTTGGGCGTATCGGTTTTCTCGTTCCTCAAGGGTTACTCCCAACATGTTGAACTCATCAGGATTCCATCCACAAACTATGTTGAGGCCAAGCCGTCCTTGTCCGATGTGGTGAGCAGTCGTTATTTGCTTGGATGCGGTGACAGGGTTAAATAAAGGAACGTGTACAGTACCGAAGGCTAGCAAGTTTTTAGTACTGGCAAGAATCCCTGCGGCCCATGTTAACGTTTCAAAACTAGAACCGTTGTGATCTGTATCACCTCCGTATCCTTTCCAGCGTCCCAGAGGTAACATGAAGTCGATTCCAGCATCATCTGCCATGATTGCTAGTATTTGATTGTTCTCCCAACTGGCGACCCACCTCTCTGGGACAGTTGTAACAGCTAGGCCTCCCGAACAGTTAGCACCAAAAATCCCCAAGCTTAGTTTATGTTGTGTCAAGAGTCGCAATTCTCAATCATCGCCAATTAAATTAGTTATAGTCCAAATCAGCTAGAGCTATATACTTTCTACAGTTATTTCTTCCGTGAGGACGATTCCGCCCCCACGGTAAGCAGAAGTAATAGAGTCCAGCTGCAGAGCAGCCGCGATGGCTTCGAGTGAATTAATCTGAGAATTCCCCGATACTTCTATAATACGGCCAATATTCCGCTCGCCAATCTTACCTTCGGCTGCATTGCTCTGAGATTGGCCTCTACCTCCGGCGGGGTCCATTACAAGACCTATCCTCGCTTTTGATTGAGGTAGTAATGTATCTAGCGTAGAGGCGGTGGATGCTGCCCATGCAGCCTGGGCGAAAGGAAACGGAGGTGGTACCCATCCGCTTGAGCTGTGCCCGGCTAGAAAGCTCCACCGGCTTGAACGTGTCAGGTTATCACTAGCTACGTAGACTTCGACTTCGCCTTCATGTTCCATGACACCTTCGCTGTCGTATTCTCTAGTGTCAAGCAAATATCGACCATGTACCGAACCGGCCCTAGTGGCGGGGAGTCGGTTATACAGAGATTGATCAATCTCTGTATTAAATGGGACGACGCCAATCTCTCCAGATTCCCAGCGTACTTCGTCTGCGATGCTAATTGATCCCTTGATCAAGGCCTGACCAACCGGGCAGTATGCCGCTGCTCTTTCTAATCTGACCTTCTCAGATTCGCTGATAATACCCTGCAGGGTAATAGATTTCTTGATCCCAAATCCAATTGTTTGGGGACGTTCAAGCGGCTCCACCTGAAAATCTACTTCTATATTTTCCAGGGGTATTTTCCCACGATAGGCTACACCTACCACTGTGACTACGGTTCAAGCAGCCCATGCTGCTATCGCTAGATATTCCGGTGATGGCCCGATCATGTCAGATTCAGGGTTAGGTATAGACGAAATCAGGGACCATGGACCTCTTTCTCCAGGATTAACTCCGATAGTCGTGATCATGGAATGGTTTCCGACAGGCTGAGATACTATATTGGGTTGAGGTTTAGATTCCATTATCAACAACCTTTTCCTTTAATTTTTTCCTTTAAATCATACCGCTATGGCGAGGGGTTTAGTGGCACGGTCAAC
>CAJXEF010000180.1 GCA_913052545.1 uncultured Chloroflexota bacterium | reverse complement strand
TCTGACCAATGCTAACCCGGATGAGGGGCCACACTGGCAATAGTGTAGAGGGAACTAATTGTGTTGAATTTACCCTTCGTCACACTTCACGGAGAAAGGATAGCGATTAGGAATAATCATTGCCATTGACAAAAATAACCAATTTGTACCATTTTTGACTTTTTTTATAAAATGGCTAGGTGAACGATCTTATAACCTTGAGTTTGAAGATTTAATGAGAGATGCCAACAAAAGAGGTGCTAGATCGATTGTTGGCTGTGAGGGATATATCTGAAGTTTTGAAAAGGTTACTTTTGCCGCTTACTCGAATATGCTATAATTCGTCTGTTCGTTCGGCTATTCGTAAGGATACTACTGGGAACGTTCAACGTAGCCGAAAACACACATAGATCATATTGGACAGGAGAATAATCGGTGAAGGTCACCAAAGAATCCGTCACTGCTACAGAACTAACCGTCAGTATTATGATGGATGCAGAAGATGAAGATCCTTTCCTACAAAGGTCCTATAGACGGACGGTAGGGAGGTTGAACATACCTGGGTTTCGCAAAGGCAAAGCTCCCAGATCTATTGTAGAAAGCTACGTTGGCAGAGAAACTCTGATACAAGAAGCTCTGGAGTTTATGATTCCAGAAACTCTCGATAAAGTATTAAGGGACGAGGATATCCAAGCCTTTATAGAGCCGCAAATCGAAGTCACCGAAATAGAGCCTGTATCATTTAAAGCCTTGGTGCCTTTAGAGCCTCAAGTTGATCTCGGTGGCTTTCGTGATATTCGTTTGGAAAAAGAAGCTTATGATATTGATGAAGATAGAATAATTGAAGTTCTAGAGCAGCTAAGAACTGAAGCAGCTCCATGGGAGCCCGCTGAACGGCCAGTTGAATTTGGTGATCTTCTCAACCTGAACGTGTCGGGGTCTATAGAAGGCGAGTCAGTAGTAGATGATAAAGAGGTAGATTACATTCCACAGCCGGAAAACGTTTTGCCTTTTCCGGGATTTGCGGATTACTTGTTAGGTATGTCGGAGGAGGAAAATAAAGAGTTCGTATTGACTATTCCTGAGGACTACCCTAGGCCTCAATTTGCGGGTAAAGATTGTAGTTTTGGTGTAGACGTCATTTCAATTAAACAAAAAACTTTACCTGATTTAGATGACGAGTTTGCCAAAGGCGTTGGCGAAGGGTATGAAGATCTCGAAGCACTCCGTGCTCATGTAAAAGAGCGTTTAGAGCAAGAATCAGAGTCGGAGGCTGTGCGAAAGTTGGAACAGGAAAGCTTAGATGAGCTGGTTAAAGCGTCAACTGTTCAAGCTTCCGACTTACTGTACCAACGCGAAGTCGAGATGATGCAACAGGAACGAGAGCGTTCTCTTCAGAATCAAAGAATCCCGATGGACGCTTATCTAAGTTATATTGGGCAGACAGCTGAAGAATTCCAAGAACAAATGCGCCCTAGCGCAGAGGAAAGGTTAACTCGGTATCTTGTGATGAGGAAATTGGCTGAAGAAGAGAATCTCACTGTTGAGCCGGAAGAGGTTCAAGCAGAGATTGATAATATGGTATCGGCCGCGGGTGAGTCGGAAGATGCTATGAGAAGAGCTCTTTCTTCACAAAATGCGTTGGATAACTTGCAATCTTCGCTAATCAACCGTAAGGTGATGGAGCGATTACTAGAAATAGTACAAGGGATAGAATCAGCATCTGAATTGGCGTCAGAAGTGACAGTTGATTCAGGTGATAGTGACACTGACTCAGAAGAGTCTAACTAAATAGACGAATGGGATAACCTATATGTTAAATAACTCTAATAACGGGCCTATATTTTTGCCTGATACATCTTTAACAGTGCCTCAGAACATAATTCCAATGGTTATAGAAACGAGTCCTAGAGGGGAACGGGCTTTTGATATTTATTCTCTCTTGCTGAGAGAGAGAATTATTTTTCTTGGTACACCTATATCGGACCCCATGGCGAATGTTATTATTGCCCAGATGCTTTACTTAGAGAGAGAAGACCCCGACAAAGGGATTAGCGTATATATAAATAGCCCGGGTGGAGTTATCAGCTCTGGTCTAGCCATATACGACACCATGAAATTAGTGAACTGCGAGATCTCAACGATCTGTTTAGGTATGGCCGCCAGTATGGCAACGGTGTTGCTTTCAGGAGGCGATAAAGGTAAAAGATATTGTCTGCCTAATTCAACCGTACATATGCATCAGGCTATGGGCGGAGCCCAAGGCCAGGCTACCGACATAGAGATAGCAGCTCGAGAAATATTACGGTTGCAAGATACACTCCGGACTATTCTCTCAAATAATACTGGTCAAGAATATGATCGTATAGCGAGAGATAGTGATAGGGATTTTTATATGACTGCAGGCCAAGCTGTCGAGTACGGCTTAGTAGATGAGATACTTGGTGCCAAGCCGGCGGAAGGTGACGAAAGCTCGTAAATTAATTGGAAGTCGTGGCGGGGTTGAGTGTGAGTGATACAAAAGAGGGTTCTCGGGCATCTAGGTGCTCTTTTTGCGGGAAACAACAAGCCCGCTCCAGTCTGGTGATAGCCGGATATGGGCGGGCTTCTGTTTGTTACCCATGTATCCAGGTTTTGGGTGAAACGGTTGAATCTTGTCTGGGAGAAGACTCGCAAAAAGAAGAATCACACGTGAGATCTGTTCCCCGAGAAATATGTGCCGATCTGGATAAGTATGTGATAGGGCAAGAGAAGGCAAAAAAGACTCTGAGTGTTGCAGTCTATAACCATTTCAAACGTATCGATACTGATTTGTATAGCTCTGAGGTCGAGCTTCAAAAAGCTAATATCTTGTTGATTGGCCCTACAGGGTGTGGAAAAACGTTGTTGGCTGAGACGCTCGCCAAAACCTTGGAAGTGCCTTTTGTCGTCTGTGATGCAACATCATTAACCGAGTCTGGTTATGTTGGAGAGGATGTCGAAAATATTTTACTTCGCTTGATACAGGCTGCCGACTGGGATTTGGCTAAAGCCGAACAAGGAATAATCTACATAGATGAATTGGATAAGATAGCCCGCAAAGAAGGGGTGAATCGTTCCATAACTAGAGATGTTTCAGGAGAAGGCGTCCAACAAGAGTTGCTGAAAATTATCGAAGGCTGTGTAGCTAATGTACCTCCCCAAGGTGGGCGCAAACATCCTCACCAAGAGTTTTTACAAATTAACACCAAAGATATATTGTTTATTTGCGGTGGAGCTTTTGACGGTTTAGAGGAGATTGTTTCTAAAAGGTTGTCTCACGGTAATGTAAAAATGGGTTTTCTAGGTGGTAGCCGATCGGAAGGGTTGGCAGATGAAAATTTATTATCTCAAGTTAGTCCAGAAGATCTGTTGGAGTTTGGCTTTATACCTGAAATGATCGGTAGGTTACCTGTAGTTTCGGCCTTGGAACCTTTGGACAAAGAGGGACTAATTCGTGTTTTAACGGAGCCGAAGAACGCTATGGTAAAGCAATACCGACAGCTTTTTGAAATAGATGGCGTTGATTTAGAATTTACTCCGGAAGCCTTAGCCGCCGCTGCAGATGCCGCCATAAAGCATTACACTGGTGCACGTTGTTTGAGGTATGTTGTAGAAGAAGTGTTGCTGGAGGTGATGTATGAGCTCCCATCTCGTAATGACATAGTCAAATGTGTAGTTGATTCGGATGCGATTAAAGGAATATGTTCTCCAACTTTAATAACTGACTCTGGTGAATCGTTTATAATTTCTGAAGAATCCTTTCAAAAGTCAGCATAGAGGACCTTCAACTTGGGCCTTTTCTATCGTGATTGAGAGATGATTCAACTTTATCAGTTAAACATAACCCTAGGGGTGAAGATTGCACTAGAGGTTCACCCAAGGCATCAACCACATTAAGTTCTTTTATGGTAAGTTCATTATTGGCGAAGGATTTTAAAGTTTCTAGTAGGAGATAAGGTTCCCTTAAATATTCAGCCTGACGGATCATGTTAAATAATGGGTATGATTCCCCTTCTCGATTTTTAATTAAACTTACCTTTTGATTACCTAAGAAGCGCCAATACTGATCGAACTCCCCACCAGTTATGGGTATTTTAAAATAGGACGCTACGGGCCCTCTATCAACTTCTTCGGTGGCTAAATGTATCATGGCTCCGGTAAAAAAAGACCTGTTTTCCA
>CAJXEF010000179.1 GCA_913052545.1 uncultured Chloroflexota bacterium | reverse complement strand
ATGAATAAGAGTCTAATGGATATCTTGGCCTGTCCTGTTTGCAAAGGTGCACTTGCACTAGAGATAGAATCAGAAAAAGACGGTCGTGTCGAGGAGGGGTCACTGAATTGTACTAAGTGTCGGGAAACATTCGCTATATCTGGTGGTATTCCAAATTTATTACCACCAGATATGCGGACTTAATTCCAATATATATTTAAATTACATGTCAGTAGAGCTATTTAGGCATTACCTGTGAGAATTGATATGACCTCTATTGCGAGTCCCTCCGCTCGTTGTTTCAATTGTTCTCTAGTTAAATTCTCGATAGGATGCTCGGTAAAAATAGTAGGATAATCGGGGGCTCCCCACATAGTCGCCATGGCTCCTGCTGTTTTGACAAACCTGTCGGTACATATCGTTGCTGAGGGAACACCGGCTTTCTCGGCGTGGATTCCGTCGTGCACACTGCACGCACTGCAGGATCCTCAATCACCGATGGCGATAACAACAGCGTCACAGTTTTCAGTAAGCAGCTTTAACTTAACTGGATCTGCAGGTCTTGACGCGCTCGGTTTTCGATGCCATTCTACCCCGGATATTTCATATTTATTTTTTAGAACCTCAGCTAACTCTTGAAGCAGAACGTCGGCGTTTTGTTTGCTGTCGTCAATGATTCCGACTTTGGCTCCTGCGATAGTCGATAACCTAGGGGCTCCATTAAATGCGGCTGTAATTGCTTCTGTAGAAGGGTTTACAAGTTGATGTTCAATACTGTTAGTGGATGTCATGTTTTTCATCCTCTCCTATTATAGCTATCTGACTCGTATATTAGACGCTAGGAAACTATACTTTGCTCTGAAACTTGACCTTGCTAGTGGAAGCAGTAGACCCTATTTTAGGTCCCCAGCTTGGAATGACCGATGACATGTTAGATTCTTCGCCACCTGCAAATAATAACAATATATCATCTGGTTCGGGTATAAGGCTTACGAATTTGGTATGATCATCGGATTCTAATGAGCCCGGTAGGACAAGGGCATTTTTAAGTTCCGCAACTGATTTTTGTATTCTGGCGTGTAAGTGCTCTCTCACATCTTTTTTGCTCCAATCTTGCCACAGGGAAGAATCTCCAGCTACCGTGACCACAATTTGACCTTGGCGCACCCCGATGTTGGTGTCTCCTACAGATCCTGATGTAGATAGAGAGGTTCCCAGCGATGAAGCGGCATCCGCGATGGAATAAAGAATTGCCTCAGGATTGCCCGTGGAACGCACTTGGCGAGGCCCTTCGGCGGCAAAAACCGTAACAGCGCTATCAGAAGCATCGAATCCACGTTCTACATGTAATGGAGTCCAATGTGTGTCGTTCTCTGCCTCTGCTATACAGTAAGTGTACTTACCAGGGTGTCCAATGACACTTCTGTCGAACAGGCCTGGAATAGCGGCACATGCGTTCATCAGTATTAGTCTAATTGCCCTGCCGATTGTGGCGTTAGCCCTATTCCCAGGACCATATAAGTTGGCACGAGAGTTGATTCCTAGTTCTTGAGCTATTGGACCATTTACGATGACTAGGATTGCCGACCCACCTAAGCTTGAAGAAGGCCCTACGAGGTTAAATTCGGGAGATAGCATTGCTTCGGTTGCTGCGAGAACTATGGGGAGGTGTTCCGGTAGACACCCAGCCATAACGGCGTTGGCTGTTGCTTTTTCAATATTGATCTGTCTCCTGCGTTCCGGTATCTCTCCAAGTATCTCCGAGCCATCTACTCCTATATGGTCAAGAAACTGAGTCACTCGCTCAATCGTAGGCGGAATAACCGGGAGACCATCGGTCCATCCTAAGTCATAACACGCTTCAATAGCCTGAAAAACATCCCCCCACTCGGAGGAAATAGTATCGGAAGATATGCTCACTGTGGCTAATCTCCTAGTATAGGTCAAGGGTCTGCTAATTCAGACCCTTGATTGGTTCATGATCTAAGAATTACTAGACGTGGCGATATTTAGAAAAGCTTCTTAGTTCCTTGGGAGGATCCATATGAGATCCACGGATTGTATAGGACACTTCGGCGATATATATGTCTCCATGGGAGTCAACAGCAATGCCGTGAGGAGCGATAAATTGCCCGGGACCTTCTCCTTCATCTTTATCTCCGAATACGCAAACTCGGTCACCGTTCAAGTCATAAATTGAAACCCTGTGGCCCAATCCCGGAGCATCGTCTACTCCACCCATGCCGTTTAATTCACCAATATAGATATGGTCTCCCCATAGGACCATAGAATCCGGGCGATGTATGTTGCTCCACATGGTTATGAATTTGCCTTCAACATCAAAGAGTTGGACACGGTGACATTCTCTGTCAACTACATATACTCTTTCCTGTGAATCAATGGCTATATTGTGAGGACGGATAAACTGACCGGCATCTATGCCAGGTTCACCCCAGGAAAATTTGTAATCCCCACCTCCACTGTATACGTGTATCCGGGAATTTCCGTATCCATCAGAAATATAAATATCACCGTTCGATGGTCTGATAGCGGCTGAAGTAGGACGGTTGAATGGCTGGCCACTCCATCTTGGAGCCGGGTGGTTGCGTTCGCCGATCTCCATTAGCTTCTCGCCAGTTGAACTGAATTTTTGGATGGTGTGAATCCCGTCATCAGCGGCGAGTAGAGAATCATCAGCAGCACTATAATATAATCCGTGCGTTCGATTATCGCTGAAAAGACCTTCTCCAAAAGACCGTATGAAATTACCGTCCCGATCAAATACCATGATCGGATGCTCACCGCGAGTCAGGATAAATACCCTGTCGTCTCCATCTACCGCCACTCCTGGACATTCCAGTAATTTATATCCATCTGGTAACTTAAGCCAGTCTTCGACAAATGTATATTGGAAATTGCCCTCACCGTATGTATCTGCCATTTTCTGTCATTCTCCTTGTTTAGGTTGTAGTTAAAAGCCAAGTTAATATCCCGTGAAATTTTATTTCGTATGGCTAACAACGAAAGGTTCGTTCAACCAAGAGAACTGGTTAGCCAAGTATAGATAACCCTTCTCCTTTGACCCAGTCTGCAGTTCTTAGAGCTAACGCTTCTATAGTACTTGTGGGGTTTATACTAGCACTGGTGGTGAAGATGCTACCATCGATCACCAGAAGATTTGGTACATCGTGAGCTCTCCCCCACCGGTCTACTACTGATGTTTGGGGGTCGGACCCCATACGGGCCGTGCCAAGCAAGTGCCAGCCTGCGTTACGTCTCAATTTAGTCGAAAGCACTTCTTTGGCGCCTGATGCTTCCAATACCTCTCTACCACGGTCCACGGCGTGATCTAGTATCTTGTTGGTATTCTCACTAACCTTGTAATCTATTTTGGGGGCCGGTATGCCGTGAGAATCCGTCAACAACGGATCTAGCGTAATCTGATTATGTTCCTCTGGTAGATCTTCTGTCATTAACGTTATGCCGATAGTGTGCCTGAATCTTTCGTTAAATTCTTTATGATGATTGGCTCCCCAACTAACGCTTGAGCCCTGCAGTCCGCCCAATGCAGACGCCAATGGTGCGGTAGTCCCACCATTTATCTGCATATCGTATCCCCTCAGGAATCCCCTCCCTGTATCGGTTTCGTAGAATTGCTGGCTAAGCATTGTACTGCCCCTAGGACCGTCGTCTGTGCCAAGAAGTTCATCGAAAACGCCTACAACTACTCCACAGGGGTGATGCATGAGATTTTTTCCAACCATGCCGCTGGTGTTAGCTAGTCCATTGGGAAACAAAGCTGACTTAGAATTCAATAATAATCTGGGGGTACCTATACCATTACTAGCTAATACGACAACCTTGGCTAGTTGAATCTGTAAATCGCCGTTCGAGTCATAATACAATGCCCCCTTTGCTCGTCCAGACTCGTCCACTAGTATCTCACGTACCCGTGCATGCGTTTTGAGCCTGGCACCTTGCTGTAAAGCTTTGGGCCAATAGATTACATCGGAGCTGGAAAATGACCTTAAATATGCTCCTGTGTCCCGCTCTCGCCCGTCATAACGGACAGAAGGGACAGCGTTGTCGGCCGACCACCAGTGCCAGCCGAGTTTGTTAAACCCCCTCGCTAAAATTTCTCCACCAGGGCCTGTTGGGTGCGGAGGGCATGGCCTTTCCGGTTTTGGTGGATAGGCTGGGTCTCCGCGTAGACCTGATACGCCA
>CAJXEF010000178.1 GCA_913052545.1 uncultured Chloroflexota bacterium | reverse complement strand
TTGAATGATGTAATGCAACCCATGATAAGGAAGGAGTGGTAATTAGTGGAATGGGTTGGTTTATTAAATAACGACAGTTTTAAGGTTTGATTGTTTTTTATTCATACATGTATGGGGCGTTGATTTACTGCTTGGTAGTACACATGAATGAGAACTACGATTATTCTCCGGCTACCAGAATGACTCGTTATTGGCCCGCCGAATAGAGTTCGCCCATCAAGTCTAACAGTGCTAAATTTGTGATACTCTTGCCGCGTACCTACCTTTAGCAGTGGTATATTGGTTGTCTCCAGATAATGGATTCCGGTATTTGGCGTTAGTGGCAGTTATTTGCACTGGGTTGTGCCATATTACACATGAGAGAAGGGTTTAATTAATAGATCTGGGATGGATATAGTGCGGGTAGACAAGTCAGCCGCGTTCATGGTTGGATAACTGATGGTTACTATGTTGATAGTTGTCACAAACTCAAAAGGTTGTAGAGGAGAAGATTTGAGAAACAAAGCCTCGCCTGATGTCAGGCGAGGCTTTGTTTCTCAAAGACTGTCATGCAAAAGAGAGTGTTACATTTGAACGCCGGCTTCTTTAGATTCTTTAGTGGCTTTCAACCAACGCCACCTTTGTAGCGGGTCACTTACTGCTCTCAACCAGACACCAAAAAGGTTAAATGACAGTGCCGTCAGGAATATTGCCATACCGGGCATCACTACAACCCACCAAGCTGTGACTATGTATTGCCTACCCTGGGCTAACATAAGCCCCCAAGAGGAATCTGGCGGCTGAATCCCGAACCCAAGGAAACTAAGGCTGGATTCAGTCAAAATATTACGTGGTACATCCAGTGCTGCCAAAGTGAGCAAAGGAGTGATCAGGTTAGGAAGAATATGCCTGGATATTATACGGTTGTCCGAACATCCGATTGCTCTGGCTGCGTCCACGAATGCCTGCTCTCGTAACGACATTACGACGCCACGGGTTACTCTACAGTAAAGCATCCAACGGGCTACAGCGAATACTATAAGTATATTAACGAAACTGGGGCCCAGTATAAAAAGGACCATCAGTGCAAGTAAGAGGAGCGGGACTGACATAAACACGTCTACCGCACGCATTATGATGTCGTCTATAAGCCCTCTATAATATCCCGCAATTAGACCTAGGAAGACTCCGATACTACTGGATAATAATACACCTAGTATTCCAACAGATAGGGATATCCTGCCACCGTAAACTAATCGGCTGAAATACCCTCTGCCCAAATGGTCAGTACCTATGATGAAGAATCGGGTTTCCTCTACAGGAGGATCAACTGTTCGAATTGTCGCTGTACCTGTCGAAAAGGGTGGTGAGTGTCTTAACCGGAGCTGTTGGTCCTGGGGGTCATATGGTGCCACCAATGGGGCGAAAATTACCGCCAACAGTACCACGACCAAGAAGCTTCCCGATATTAGAGTTATCGGATCGTTTAAAAATGCTTGAACGAGCGCGTGCCGCCATAGGGCTACTACCGGATTCGGTTTTGCTTCAAGTATATTAGTAGTGTCGCTTTGTGCCATTTTCTGAGTCCTCACAAATTTTAACCGAGGAATCTATTAATTTGTTACCTTAATGTACCTGTGACAAGTTTAATACCTAGCTGTAAGAGATGCGGGGATCAAGCCAGCTATATATCAGATCTACTGCTAGATTTACTACCATGACCATCAGGGCTATCACGAAAACCGCTGCTGTCACAACTGGCAGATCTCTAGCATTGATACCCTGAATCAAGAGCAATCCAATTCCAGGCCACCCAAAGATTACTTCTACGATTGTTGAACCGTTCATGAAACCTGCGAGTTCATCGCCCATGAGAGTTACGATGGAAATAGCTGCGTTTTTGAACACATGACCGTAGAGGACTTTGTTTTCAGACAATCCCTTCGCTCGAGCTGTGGCTACGTATTGCCGTCCGATTTCTTCGATCATGGTCGCCCGGGTAATCTGGGCGTTTCTGCCCATTACCCTGGGACAAAGAGCCACGGCTGGTAGGACCATGAACTTCCAACCCTCAGGACCAAGCCCGGAGAAGCCTGATGTTGGCAACAAGTCCATCTGCACGGAGACTATCAGTATTAGCATCAACGCCAACCAGAACTCCGGTATGGAAATAACCGCGAAGGACAGAACGTTTACCACTCGATCTATGATGCCACGCGGCCGCCTAGCTGCTAACATTCCCAGCGGAATACCAACGGCTCCTATTGTCCACGCTATCACTGCAAGAACAGCAGTGTTCGGCAGGCGGGACCATATCATCTCCCGGGCATCAATTCGATGTCGGATAGACTTACCGAAGTCACCTCTTATTAAATCCCAATAAAAATCCCCAAATCTGACATATAGAGGCCGATCAAATCCGAACTTTTTACGAAGCGCGTCTACAGCTTCTTGGGATGCTTCTTCGTCTAGTAACAATTGAACCGGATCCCCCAGGATATTAATAGCGAAGAAAAGCAACCCCATCAGGCCTGCCACGATAAAAATAGAGTGACCTAGACGCTTGATAAAATAATTCCGCACTATTTACTCCAGTGTAATCTTTTGCTGGGCTAGAACGACCGACTAATCACGAATTTATTTTACTAAAAATTTGAGATTTATTTCGCGGCACAGCTTACACGATATAACCAGTTTTTTCAACCAATATCTGAAAGTGAATTCAATCTATCGATTATTCTTAAAAGAAGCCCAAAATTGCTTTTGGGCTTCTTGGTTTTGATCAGGTTGTTAAGTTCAGGTTTTTAAATTAATTGAACTTAAAAGTGTTGGCTCGCAATCGAGGTGCATACAGTGGCTCCCAGTCCAAATCTCCGGCCAGACCATAGACGTATTGTACTTGTACCAGAGGGACAAAAATGAAATCGTTATGAATGAAATCAGCGATCTCTTCCATGCGACTAGTCCTGTCTGATCCTGGAGGGGTAGCGAAAGCAACTATAGCTTTGTTCCAAATTTCTGGGTAACAAGCGAAGGAACTGGTGTGAACACAGCCCACCCTGCGATTTGCCTGTACTTGGGTATCAAGCATTTCATTTGAAGTGGCAGTTGTAAAAGCGTGTGCACTTGCATAATTAGGTCCCGGGGGTTCTCTTTTGGCACAATCCCATACGCCTACGTAGGTTTCGTCGTCCTTAAACCTGCCGCAACCCGAACTCGTTATTTCTTTGCTTCGTGTTCGTTCTAAGACTGCGAATTCTGATGTAATACCGGCTTCTTGCCAGTACGAGAGGATAGCTTCCTGGAATTCCATGTCCCTGCAACAGCGTCCCGTTCTAGTATGAACGTTGATGGTGTTTTTGGGATCGTAGCCCGCCTCCTCGAGTAGTTGTTTAGCCCGAGTTGGATCATACCCATAAGCAGCGGAGTTCTCCGGGGTAAGCCCCACAGTACCAGCCGGTGATATGTTACCCCAGCAAGGCATACCTTCAAGGAGCGCGTCGGTGATGGCTTGACAATCAATAGCTAGGTTAAGGGCTTCTCTAACCTTTTTCTTCTTCAATTCAGGATGCCACATTGTATCTAGTATCAGGGCGTATACTTCCGTGGTTCCTGATATCTTCCACTGTGGCACGCTGGCTTTGTTTTCTAAACCTATATCAGCGGCCCAGTCTGCTTCACCGGTTTGCACCATGGCAGCTCTGACCAGTTCTTCACCTCGCCATAGATTGGTAAGGTTTTCAATATGTGGTGCCTGTCCATCGACGATAGAACCATCTGGATTAGGAACATAGTTTTCGTTTAGCTCCATGATAATATCTATCCCGGGTCTCCATTCGATCAGTTTGTAAGGTCCGATACCATTTACGTGCCTACTGCGGTCGTCAACAGACTGTGCTGCGTACCATTCGGGGGCTTGGAATCTACTGAAAATCATCCCCCTGGGCAGGATGGGACAATCTTTTTCACAAACCGCTTGGACAGTCAAGTTATCGATGACTTCACCGTGTAATGCACCATGATAGCTGTAACTTTGGGATGAATTCTCGGCGTTTCCGTTCTGGTCCATACCTGCTTTAACGTTTTCCGCGTTCCACGGTTCACCGTTGTGGAACGTAACCCCTTCCCGAAGTTTAAAATTCCATTTCTTGGGGCCAATCTGTTCCCAGCTTTCAACTCCCGACAGGGTTACCACTTCAAATGTATCGCTGGTAATCCATGTCAAGGGCTCGTTAACAATTTCATTACAAACAGCAGTATCCA
>CAJXEF010000177.1 GCA_913052545.1 uncultured Chloroflexota bacterium | reverse complement strand
AATCTACCAGCATATGGAGTTTGGATGATATCCCAACTTTATATTGATGAAGCTAAGCAAGCTAGTCCTCAATTCGATCAGCTAGATTTATTTCTCGGATCCAGATGTTGGGAGTCGTTCAACAGCATTATTGAATACACCAATGCGAATCTCAGGCTTGATTCAGACACGAATCTTAAAAGACATATCAGCCTAATTCTAGAAGTAACCTCTAAGTTCCTGCCTATGGTTTATGAAGACGAAAATGCGCTTCGTGATATAGAAGTACAAGCTGCATCCGGAGATCCTTACGCCATTTTCGCCCTGGCTTTATATGAATCAACAGAAGAGAAATTTGATGACGAGCAACATGGATATCAATACGTGATTGGCGACGATGACCTGAGGCAAACTAGAGATAATGAGGAATTAAGACAAGAATTGAGCAATAAGAACCGAACTTATTTAAGCTCAGAAACTGCGGATGCCGTAGATTGGGTTAATGCAGAAGCGCAAGCTCAAGCCCAGCTCGAACAGATGCTCCAACTAGAAGATGTAGAGATTGAAACGAGAGAATCTAAAGCAACTTATTTACCGGATGAAACAGCAGAAATAGTCAACTCTCTAGACAGCTGATGCATGTGCCTAATAGACCACTAGATAAAAAAGAACAGCCGGCCTAAAAGGTGGCCTATCAGTTGTGGAACCGATGGGCCTGAGAATTATCAGCACTTGAAACTCGGATAAATCACAAGCGCGATAACAACTCATATGTCATAGTACCCATTAACGGGAAAAACTTCCATAATCCCTAGTTTAAGGCAAGTGAGGTGATATTGATTGATCCAAAAACTAAACTCCCACCTTCATCATTAGTTAACATTTACTGGCACAGAAATGACATGAACACTAGCGGGCTGGCTAGTACGTGGACTCAACTCTTAACTATTGCGGTCAAGTCGGGCAATACTTCCGAATTAAATAATCGCAATGAATGAATCTGTTGCTCGTAAGTTAACTGGTTACCCAAATTGATTTCATATACCAACTGATCTATCCCCAAAGAATCTCTCAATTGTATTAGCCGTTGGGTGACACTATCTGGATCTCCAAACACTACCTTGTTGTCTAGCCATTGATCGTAGTTCATCTGCAATATACGATCCCCTTCTAATCCCCAATTCCCAGTGGTACCCTGCTGTCCAGCATAACTGGCCACTCTTGCTCCCAATCTATGTGCAGAGAACATTGCACTGTCCTTAGGGGCAACATAGGCATCCTGTTTGTTATCTGCCAAGTATATCGGGATCCTAACTCCAACATACCCGTTACCCCCGTGGCCTGCCTCTCGCCACGCTTTCCTATATGCGTTTATTGGTAAACTCAAATCATCTAAATTGAATACCCTGGAAGGGTTAACGAAAATAGGGAATCCCAAGGCACCGATGATCGGGAATGATTCGGCCGATGTAACACCTATTTTGATGGGAGGGTAAGGTGTCTGCAAAGGTTTTGGTTCTATCTGAAGATCATTGCAATTAAAATATTTGCCTTGGAACGTGAAACGATCGTTCGTCCATGCGCCGATAATAATCTCTAAATTTTCGGCAAATCTATCTCTACTTTCCTCGAATGGAACCCCGTATCCTTCATGCACATTGGGGAATGTGCCTCGCCCTATTCCAAAGTCTATTCTACCGTTACTAAGGTGATCTAACGTAGCTATCTCTTCGGCAACCCTAACAGGATTACTAAGAGGTAATATGTGTACTGCCAGACCAATCCGTATTGACTTAGTACGACCGGCCAAGTTGCTTGCTATAGTTATGGGCGCGGAGAGTACCCGGCCTGGATTAAAGTGGTACTCGGCTAGCCATACTGATTTAACTCCCAGGCGTTCAGCCTCATCAACTATGTTCAGACCTTCTTGAAAGGCTTGATAAGTAGTTTGCTGCTCTCTACGAGGAAACTCTAAAAATAATCCAATATCCATCGCAGATCTCCTTAGTTCCGGATCTATACAGCGTGTCGTTTTGGCCATTTTGGGGGCAATGTTTAGATACCGATATTTACAAGATTAACGTACAACCAACGATTAATCCAACACAACACAATCTATAATGAAATAATCCGCCGAAGTAGGCAATCAATACACACGATCCCATTCGATGTCCAAATATCGCTAACGAACCTCCGCCCTAAAATAGACAAGCCAAAGTTCATAAGCTAATATCGCGGTATGTCAATCCAATCAATCTCAGTCTCAAATGATCAATTGTTAAACCTATCATCTGGTCAACCTGATGATGCGGTGATTTTCAGGGGAGACGGAGAGCCCATCTCTCCACAACTCCTAACCTCTCGACTTCGTGATATTGTGCACTCTACAGGCATGACAGCTGACAATTACTCGCGGGGCGGTACGGTATCTCAATTGGAAACTCGTTTCGCTGATTTGTTAGGTAAAGAAGCTTCTATATTCATGCCCACGGGTACGCTGGCAAACCATTTGGCGATCCGAGCATTGTGCGGCCATAAAACCAGAGCAATCGTTCAAGAACAAAGCCACATTTATAACGATACCGGCGACTCTACTACTAGGCTGAGCGGCATCAATTTAGTCCCATTGGCACAAGACCTACCATATTTCACTGCCGATGATGTGAAAGTTGTTATCGATAAATCCGAGAAGGGCAGAGTATCCAATCCGGTAGGCGCGTTACTTATAGAAAGCCCTGTGCGACGCCAGATGGGCCAGATTATGCCGTTCGATGATATGAAAGCGATAACCAGTCTTTGTCACGAACATGGCATCGGCACTCATTTAGATGGGGCCCGTATTTACATGATGGCGGCGGCATCAGGGATAGATATAAGAGAATATTGTGCCCTTTTCGACACTGTCTACGTCTCCTTGTACAAATATTTTGGTGCCCCTTTCGGAGCTATACTTGCCGGCGAACACAAACTAATCGACACCATGTTCCACGATAGGAGAATGTTTGGAGGAGGTCTCGCCGAGGCATACTGTGCCGCAGCAATAGCATTACATGAAGTCGAAGGATTCGAAGGACGATTCCAACAGGCGATCCAAAAGGGCAGAGCCTTGTTTAAGAAGCTCAACCTAATACCTGGCATAGAAATCAAAGAATTCGAGCACGGTTCAAACATCTTTCCATTATCTTTTGATTCAAATATAGACATTCCAAGGGCGGCATATGATTTACAGCAACGTGGAATATACATCTATCCCGACGAAAGATCCGACAGATATACCAAATTGACTGTAAATACCACTATACTACGACGGACCAACGAAAATATTGTGCAAACGTTCATTAAGACGCTGAATAAAATCTAATCTGATTTCAATAACAGGCCACTGAATAAACCTCATCTCCAAACCCTTTCCTTGGTATGAAAACAATTGTAGTATTCACCAATCCGATTTCAGATTTGGAGGACACAATGACATTAGAAATTAACAAGCAGAATACAGCGATTTTGGCCATGGACTTCGAGAATGACATAGTTCATCCGGAAGGAGCTTTCAAAGATTTCGGCTTCGCTCAAATGGTCGCCGATAACGACATCTTAGACAAGACTACCCAACTTCTGACAGCAGCTCGGAATGCAGGAGTTTCGGTAATTTATGTTTCGGTAAAATTCCGGGCCGGATATCCCGAACGGGCAGCAAACGGCGGATTATGGCAAGGATTACATGGAGCCAATGCACTAGTCGAAGGCACCTGGGGGGCCCAAATTCACGATCAACTAACTCCAAAAAACAGAGAACCTGTTGTAACTAAACGGGGTGTTTCTGCCTTCACGGCGTCCGATCTAGTGCAAATCCTACACAACAACCGGATCGACACGCTTATCTTGGCTGGTGTAGCAACTAATTTTGTGGTGGAGGGTACTGCACGCCAAGCTTGCGACCTTGGATACAATACCATTGTAGTTGGAGATTGTTGTACCGCAATGAATCAAGAAGCACACGAAGCCTCTCTTGGAACCACCCTACCCTTTTTATGTACCGTATCAACCCTTGAAGAAGTGACCTCTGCTCTTAAATAGATTCAATTGAATATCCAGGCATTCAAATGAGAGAGCACATCGATTTCAGATAAAGCTTAACCTCATTCTCATCACCAATTTATATACAAACCCCCCGAACTAGTAATCGGGGGGTTTGTATATTAGTCCATCAATCGTTAACCTTTGACAAATGGAAGTCGAATATCCGTGATTGAAATCTCATTCTCGCAAACAG
>CAJXEF010000176.1 GCA_913052545.1 uncultured Chloroflexota bacterium | reverse complement strand
CTGACTGATTTATAAGTTTGACTAGTACGATCCGGGGCCAATTCGTTATCTTGGTCTTGCAGACAATCCTCTGTCCTCCAGCGGCTATACCCTCTTCCGAATAATGTGCTATCCGCTGCTGAATGGCTGTTCTCCAAAATTATACAAAATACGATGGAAAGATGTTATAGCAACCACTTGTTCCGTCGTGGAGTCATGCAAATAATGCGAAAATCCAAATCCTATTCTGGGGAGGCAGAGGCCGTGAGTTCGAATCTCACCAAGCGCACCACTTTTCAGATATAAACACATATCCCCCAAAGTTTGCTCTCCATTCATCATGTAGCATCCCTGAGAATCTAATATTTTTTATCTATTAATTCTAGAATGAATATTACGGTATATATATTGCTTGCTACCACATATATCGAAAAGCCATAGTTTATTGACCCTTGATGCTGCTATATTTATAATTTATTCAAATATCTTTATCGATTCCATTAATAATGTGGAGGTTAACCAGTGCCAGCCGAAAAAGACATAGCACTAATGGCTCACCTAATGCGCAGGGCAGGTTTCGGGGTTAATAAGGATGAGCTTGAAACATATGTTACTAAAGGTTACGAGGCTACTGTTGAAGATCTGTTGAATCCCCCAAATGATGATTATCTTGATAGGGATGTAGTGGATCGTTATTACATAGAGATCCAAGATCAACGACAGGCTACTTCAGCAGCCGGATGGTGGCTTTACCGCATGATTAACACCCGATGCCCATTGCAGGAAAAGATGACTCTTTTCTGGCATGGGTTGTTCGCGACCGCGTATGAGAAGATCATGAATGGTAGAGCGGTTTCTACTCAGATAGAAATGTTTCGGCGTAATTGTCTGACCAATTTCAGTACAATCTTACTAGAACTCTCCCGCGATCCTGCCATGATCATATGGTTAGACAATAACACTAATCACAAAGATGCTCCTAACGAAAACTATGGCAGAGAACTGCTTGAGCTGTTTTCGATGGGAGTCGGCAATTACACAGAAGAAGATGTAAAGGAATGTACAAGAGCCTTTACTGGTTGGACTATCTCTAATTTAATTCCAAGATATCCTTGGGGTGCATTCCCACTACAGTTCGAATATAGAGCTGATGATCATGATGATGAACCGAAGGAATTTTTGGGGAAATCGGGTCATTTTAATGGAGACGATATCATCGAGATCATTGTGAGCCAGCCAGCTACGGCCAAGTTCATTACAACTAAATTGTACAATTTTTTCGTTTCGGATGATCCTCCATGTGAGGATGAGATCAAGATATTGTCAGATGCTTATCTGACGTCTGGTTACGATATTAAGTCGGTAATGAGAGTTCTTCTGAACTCCGATTTCTTCAAGAATTCAAGATTTACAAAGGTAAAAAGCCCAACCGAATTAGTTGCCGGAGTACTTCGGTTGGTGGGCAACTTCACCGAGATCAAACCCGGATTAATGGATGTGGTGATGGAAAGTGGATACATGGGTCAAGAGTTGTTAAATCCCCCTACAGTGGAAGGCTGGCATACGGGCAAGGAATGGATAGACAGCGGATCTCTTGTGGGTAGGGTCAACTTTGCCTCCGAACAGGTGGGCAATATAGATCATCCAGGAGTCCGATCCATAGTGGACTATCTAGCCAGTCAAAGTGCGGCATTGTATCCGGAAGATTTAGTAGACGGGTGCCTGGAATTATTAGGGCCAATGGTGGTGGAGGAAGAAACTAGGAAGCCGTTGGTTGCTCAAGCTAAGCTAGGGGGTATTCTACGATCAGAAACAGATGATCAGAGGATAGAGCTAAATAAACGGGTTTTAGAAATGTTGCAATTGATTGTCTCAACCAGGGAATTCCAATTTGCTTAAGCGAAGGGACTCATATCAATTTCATAAAATTAACAATAGACATACTTAAGTGAGTTTTAACATGATTGGTTTAAGCGCCCAGACATATTCATACAGCCATACCATTGGAATTGATGATTTCTCAGGACGTAGTTTCCGTAATGCAGTCGATTTAGCCGTGGGACAGGAAGGCGGGCTGTACGTTTTACAACGCGGCGTTGAAATGCAAAGAAATTTGGCCGTCAAAATGTGTAATATAAAAGAGGAATATTTCGGAGATTTTGGATCCTATGGGACTGGACCCGGAGAATGGATTTGGCCTGGAGGAATCGCGGTAGATCGAGGGCAAAGAATTTACATTAGCGACGAATGGAACCAGAAAATCACCATCTTTGATAAGAAAGGTAATTTTTTAAATGAGTGGGGAGAATCCGGCAGTGATCATGGACAATTTAATCGACCTAATGGACTCGCTTTTGATAATAATCAACGATTGTTGGTAGTTGATGCTCTTAATCATAGGATCCAACGATTCCACAATGATGGAACTTTTATAGATGCATGGGGCGAGAAAGGAACGAAACCCGGACAATTCGACATGCCTTGGGGAATTGCAGTTGCTCCAGAAGGACATATATTCGTTAGCGATTGGCGTAATGATCGAATCCAAAAGTTCGACGAAGATGGTAGAGCACTTCTGGCATGGGGTTGTTCAGGCGTTGCTGAAGGCGAATTCGATAGACCTGCAGGAATAGCTGTTGATTCAACAGGGGATGTCTATGTGGCCGATTGGCGTAATCACAGGATCCAGATTTTTAATAGTTATGGAGAATTTCAAGCACAATTAAATGGTGAAGCGACTATGTCAGCGTGGGGAGAACAATTGTTATCAGCAAATCCATTAATGATGGAAGAACGTCGAGTCGCCAAAGATTTGAATCAGGAGAAAGCCCTGTGGCATCCGAGGAGTATTAAAGTGGATGATCAAGGGCGCATAATAATTGTGGACTCCGGTCGAGGTCGACTTCAAGTCTACCAAAGATCATAAATTTCGCTACCTTTGATCCTGTTTTCTTGCAATGGGAATAGTCTATCAAATAGGAGATTTTATGACTTCCAACATTAAGGATCCCATATTAGTAGTGCTCCAACTGACAGGCGGTAATGATTATTTGAATACTATAATCCCATACAGTAATCCCCTTTACTATGATAATCGCCCTAATCTAGCTATACCGCAAAGTGATGTGTTACCTATAGATGATCATTTTGGATTTAATCCCACCCTAAAACCAATTAAAGACTTGTATGACGAGGGGAAAGTGGCGGTTATAAACGGAGTCGGATATCCCAATCCGAACAGATCACATTTCAGGTCCATGGACATTTGGCATACTTGTGAACCAGACAAAATTGGGACAGAGGGATGGCTTGGGAGAGTGATCCGGGACTTAGATCCCAAGTCAGAAAATGTACTGACTGGAGTGAATTTTGGCAGGGGATTACCGAGGTCCATGGCCTTGTCTGGAGTACCTGTCGCATCGGTGGCTGTACTTGAGACTTATGGAGTTTTAACAGGGATAACGGAACAACCTCTACGTGATCAGGCGCTAGACGTATTTTCCAAAATGTATGCACCAACGTTGGGCAAGGGTCCGGTCATGGATTATCTCGGCCAAACCGGACTAGATGCTCTTAAAGGAGCAGATATCTTAAAAACCGCTCCAGCCAAATATGACTCTAATGTTGAATATGGAGATAACCCAATTGCACAAAATTTGCAGGGAATCGCAAAAGTATTGCTAGCCGGTATGGGGACAAGAGTGTTTAACACCCAGCATATTGGATACGACACCCATGCTAGTCAGGCACCCTTTCATGTCAAGCTATGGACGGACCTCTCACAAGCCATCACAGATTTTTTCGAGGATCTACGACAACATGACTCGTCAGAAAACGTAATTATGCTTATATTTACGGAGTTTGGACGGAGGGTTCGTGACAACGGAGCCGGCACCGATCACGGTTCTGGAGGTGTCGCGTTGGTTGTTGGAGAAGCTGTTCAAGGTGGGATGTATTCCGAATATCCTTCCTTAAAGGAAGAGGATTTACTGGAAGGAGACTTACATTTTAATTTCGATTATCGGGGTGTATACGGGACGTTAGCAGAAAGGTGGTTGAATCTAGATCCCAACCCAATAATCGGTGGCAATTTTGAACAGCTAGCATTTGTTTAAGAATTAATCGGTTCGTGATATAGCCTATACGTGAAACTGCTGTCGACGTCGACGGTGTGTCATTTAAACAATTTAGCCGCCCAAGTCTATGTTTTTGAACCAAGACCCAATATACTCGGATAATTATTGTAAAATATTCAATCCTGCGGAGGCAGAGGCCGTGAGTTCGAATCTCACCAAGCGCACCACTTTTCAGGT
>CAJXEF010000175.1 GCA_913052545.1 uncultured Chloroflexota bacterium | reverse complement strand
AATAGGGCAATCTCTAGATATCGCCAAGGCCTCCTTCACTTGGAGTTTAGGGGCCATATATACAAGTCCGTTGATACGCACTATGCAAGTGGCAGAGGAGATTGGGAGGCAAATTGGGTTACCTGTGATTTCTGACGACCGTCTAATGGAATTAAGCCTGGGGGAATTGGAAGGTATTACAGGGCTAGAAATGCGGACCAATTGGGCTGAAGTCTATGATAATTGGCGCAACAACCCTGGTCACACTGTACTACCAGGAGGAGAATCGCTATCCCAATTGCAGAAACGAGGTTGGGATTTTCTGGTAGAAAAAGAGAAAGAACATCAACAAGATTCTGCGATATTATTTGTATCTCATAATTTCACCATACGTTGCATAATTTCCTACCTTCTTGGCATGCCATGGTCCCATTTTCATCAAACTCACTTAGATTTAAGCTCTGTATGCCTTATAGAAACTGATGGGAATACAAGACGGCTCAAGAGCTATAATTCAACTAGCCACATCTCATATCAAAACCTATCAGTAACTCGTGGCTGACGCTTTTTTGGATAGCAATAATTGCAAACGCGTCTATTCAGTCATAGAAAAAATATAATTGGTATATGAGCAATTAAGTTTATCTAAGCCCGAGGATTAATAGCATTCTTAATGGTTAATAACTTAACACGCAAATTCGACAATATCGTCCGTACCGCGTTACTCAAATGTGGATATACTGGCGAAATTGCAGGAACGTTAGTGGTAGGGGTATCTGGAGGTCCAGACTCAACCGCCCTTCTATACTCCCTTTATCGACTAAAAGATCAACACAACCTGAAACTTCATATCGCTCATCTAAATCATGATTTTAGAGGGATCGAAGCAGATTTCGATGCGGAATTTGTAGCAACGATGGCTGTAAAATTAGGGGTACCTTATACCATTGAGAAAAAAGATCCAATAGCCTACCAACAGGAACGTGGCATCAGTTCATTTGAGCAAGGAGCTCGCGAACTCCGGTATGCCTTTTTAGCAGACGTAGCAAGTACAGTTGAGGCAAAGTTTGTTGCAGTAGCCCACACATCAGATGACTTAGCCGAAACCGTCCTATTACATATACTTCGGGGAACTGGATTACACGGCCTTACGGGTATGTCCTATTCAGCACCCTGGCCTTGGCCTGTCAATATTCATAAACTTAGATTATTGAGGCCTCTCCTAGAGGCCACGAAAGAAGAAACTATAGCGTATTGTGAGAACCTTGGGCGAGAATTTAGGATTGATAGCGGCAACTCATTACTGAGATTTACTAGAAATAAAATAAGAAATGAGTTGATGCCCGAATTATCTAAGGAATACAATCCTCAGATTCGAGATTCGTTGATCCGACTATCCCACACTTCAACGATAGAGCTAGATTTTCTAGAAAAAGAAACCGACAAGATTTGGGAGCAAGCGCTGATAGCTTCCAATCCCAGCGACAGCGGTTCCGTAATGTTGGATCGATCCGTGTTCTTAAACCAACATCCAGCATTACAACGTATGATGGTCCGCAGGGCTTATGTTTTGGCGACAGGGGATTCACGTAGGCTTAGGGAAAGCCATATCAAGGCGATGTGCGAGTCAGCGACCCAATCTAGCGCCGGATTGACGATCCAGCTACCCGGTGATTGGCGATTCCTCGTCCAATCCGGCGTCCTAAGATTAGGAAAAGAACAAATCGACAACTGCCCTTATCCTTCTTTCTCAGGCAGTTATACAATAACTCTCCCCAGATATTCAGATTCAAAAATGGCCACTCAAATCCCAGGATGGAAGATCTCGGTTGTATTACAAAACCATCCGACAATGGATAACGTCATGTCAACTGATCCATTAACAGCATACCTAAACATCGGATCAGCGGATACCAATCTACACGTCAGGACTAGGAACCCTCAAGATTTATTCCAACCTCTAGGAATGCAAGTCGAGAAAAAACTACATGACTTCCTAATTGATTCTAAAATACCGGCTGCATGGCGAAGTAAAATTCCTCTCTTAATCTCTAATAAAGGGATAATATGGGTTGTTGGACATCGCATATCAGAATTAGCACGGGTCAGCGACAGGGAACCATCATACCTTGTAACATTCGAAACTCTAGCCCAATAATTAGTTACTGAGCTCCGTCAACTAATAGTTGGCCAACCTAATTATTTAATCGGGCTAACCGATGATATTTATTTTGTTAGTTCATGATCAAGGTTACTCTCAATTGGCGATGCAAAATTATTTGACTAGTTCCCATTTCATTTTAAGGCACCTAGTTGTATCATTAGGTTAGAAATCCCGCATTGATTCCTTGAGGTCCATAATAGCTGTCACGAGGAGCTATCATTGAGAAATTTGGCCAATTTATTAGTCCATTTATTTAACCGAGAAGGTGACTTGAGCCAAGTCTACCTGACGGCCATACACGACCAATGCCTGTTATGCGAAGAACCAATAAGTGAATCGGAAGCTTATCTTAAATACCGCGTTTGCCCCTTTTGCAGATTTCACTATACTTTGTCCGCTCGCCAACGAATTCAACTATTAGCAGATCCACGAACATTCAAGGAAACTCACAAGTTCTTGAGTTCCGTTTTTCCTCTTTCTTTTTCAAGCAAAGGGACGTACCAAAACATGTTATCTAAGAACCAAAGTCGAACTGGATTAACTGAGGCAGCTGTAACCGGCCGTTGCAAAATAGAAGGGATAGAAATAGCGATAGTAGTCCTAGATTTTGGGTTTATGGGCGGAAGCATGGGTAGTGTGGTAGGTGAAAAGATAGCACTAGCTCTGGAGGAAGCAGCACGAAAAGACCTTCCTTTGATTGCGCTTGTAACTGGCGGCGGTGCTAGGACCCAAGAAGGGGTCCTATCGTTGATGCAAATGGCAAAAACAGTCACTGCAGCAAATCGCCTTAAAGAAAAGGGGCTACCTTTTGTTGTCGTCTTGGCCAACCCTTCCACAGGTCAAGCCTACGCCAGCTTCGCTAATCTAGCTGATGTGATGTTCGCCGAACCTGGATCTTTGATCGGGTTATCTCCTCTTCGTACGCTACAAGGGTTGTCTAAGCAACCATTACCATTAGACGCCCATACTTCTGAAGCCCATTTAGCTCACGGATTACTGGACAACGTGATCGACAGGGAGGGCTTACATAGCCGACTTGCCACAGTATTGAAAATATTAAAAGGCCATGCATCAGGTCAGGACAACCTGAAAGATTTACTGAAAACAGAACTCGATCCACCCGGCCAGCCTGAGGCCTGGGAAGCTGTGAACGTAGCCCGGCATGCCGAACGTCCATCTGCCATGATGTACATGAGATCAATTTTAGATCCCTTTGTTGAGCTTCACGGTGATCGCCTAAATAGCGATGACAGATCTATAGTATGCGGGATAGGCTATTTACTGGGAGAGCCCGTAGCAATAATTGGGCAACAACGCAGGCCTTCAATTAATGGGGAAAAATACCACGTATATCCCGACGGACTCAGAAAAGCCCAACGAATCATCAGCTTGGCTAGGCGCTTTAAATTACCCCTGGTTACGCTTGTAGACACCCAGGGTGCAGACCCTGGATTGGAAGCTGAAGAACAAGGTATTGGTAACGCGATAGCGAACACATTATCTATGATGTTGGATGTGCCTACACCTGTTATCACGGTTATAATCGGTGAAGGCGGTAGCGAAGGAGCATTAGCATTAGGTCTTTCTGACAGGACCTTAATGCAACAATATGCTATTTATTCCCCGATTTCAATGAATCGCTATTTCGGAAACAGTTATCCCGAGGAGCAAACAATTGACAGGGAAGCTGCGGAAACCATGATGTTAACAGCTCAAGATTGTGAAGACCTCGGGATAATAGATTTTGTAATTCGAGAACCAGAATTTGGAGCCCATGACAATCCTAGAGAAGCTTCTAGGAATATACAGTTTGCGCTGGCGAAAAACTTAGCATTGCTTTCCAAACAGAGCGAAAACAAATTGCTTAAAAACCGTTACAAACGATTCCGCAAGATGGGTGAATTAAGCACCTATAGTGAAGAAGCAATGGACCGCGAGGTTGAATTGCTTCTTAATATCTCCACATCTGAACCTTCAAATCAGGATCAGGGATCCAGTTCTGCTCAACTAAGCCTTAACTCAAGTGATTGAAGCTGAGGTTAACGGGCGATTATCACGCGGACTCTAACCCGAGCTTTGCCAGGCTTTCTTGCATCCCTCCCATAAGATTCTCGTATTCTTCAGCAACCTCATCATCTATTAGAACAGT
>CAJXEF010000174.1 GCA_913052545.1 uncultured Chloroflexota bacterium | reverse complement strand
CTGTGCTCTCGTTAGAAGACCATCTGGTTAATACCAATGTAGATATTGTCTCAAAGTTAGCAAAAGATTATGCTGCCGATCGCAGAGGCATATGTAGGTTTTCGGGGCCAAGTGTTAGTAAGGTAATCAGGAAAATTCAAGATCAGGCAGATAGGGAAGGCGAAGTTCATAGAGCGTTGGTACACGATTTTACATATGTTCTTGATTTTCATACTGACATGTTTTATAGACTGAGGGATAGAATTATCACGGATGCATCTATAGATGTTTTAATTGGGGATACTATGTCATCGAGTGTTGAATCAATTGTTGATCAGAATTTCCCAACTGTTGACGGTTTAGGATATCCTGATAAATTTAGCAATATGTGTAATGAATTGCATCTGGATTACGGAGTAGACGGCAGCTGTTTATTTGGTGTAGATGTGAGGAATCTGGTACCAGAATTAGTTAATATGCTAAATGATAAGATAGATAATATAGAAATCGCAATTGGGGCAGAGAAATTAACTCATCTGGTGAAATTAGTCTTGCTTCGCACTGCTGATGAACTATGGATGGATCACTTAGAGGAGTTGAGAAATCTGATGCACAGTAATACTTTATCTAATTCCTACCATAAGTCGATGGTTGCCCACTATATACAACAAGCGTACCAATCCTGGGAGAGCTTGCTAATAGCCGTGAACTCTAAATCGTTATCACGTATTTTAACTTTTCCAATAGAGGAATTAGATTCAGTGGGTTCCGAAAAGCCTATGATTTATGATGAAACTAGGGTGCTTATACAGCAGAATTAATTTGGTGTTGTCAAGTCTCGGGAGTAATAATTAGGTAGGTGTATATGGCTAGAAATAGATTTGGACTTGGAACAGCAATCTCTCTCGGAGGGATAATCGCTGTCTCTCCTATAATCGCTGCCTGCGGCGGAGGGGCCTCTTATGAGAACTGGGCTGCAACTGATGGAGCAGCCGGCAGCATTAATTTGGATGATGTGCAATCTGCATTTAAGGGAGCTAAAAGCGCTACTGACTTTGAGCAGAGAGTAAACGAAATTTATGAGGGAGACGGATTAATCCTTATTAGAGCTAAGCAAGATGGGGATCATCTGACTTTAGAGGGATGGGAGGACCTAAACAATAATAACGAAATAGACGATGCTTCAGATGACAAACTATTTTCTATAGTTAAAGGGACTAACGATGAGTATGACATGAGAGGACACCATGCTAATGGTTATTATAATAGTCATTTTGGAGCTGGTAATTTCTTGTTCACTTACATGATGATCTCAGCATTGTCGCCACGTGGGTACTACTATTCGACTCCTATGTCCAGGGGTACGGCAATGAGGAACCAGAGGGGTACTTACAGGCAGTCCTCCCAATATGGACGGCAAGTCCAACGGAATAGTAGCTTTAGTAACAAGCAATCATCTTTTTCTGGGTCTAAGTACCAACAGGCTAGAAACAATGTCAGTTCTAATAGAAGAACATATCAGTCTACTCAAAAGGCAAGTGGTTCTTTCAAGAACAGTAAATCAATTAGCAGGGGGAACTCCGGTTCTTTCAGATCTATGGGTAGATACGGTGGAGGAGATGGTAGGGGCGGAGGTGGATTGATGAAAGTATTGGGGAACCGTAACAATGACTATAGATGGTGACGGGGCTAGTCTGAATGCTCTAGAATCTGGTCAAGCGTGGGTCCTTAAATTGGTTTTGGACGGGATGGATCCCGATGACGGTTTAGAAGTTCAACTACCTACATATTTGTTGAATTATACTTTGGATCGAGTCTTAGACTATCTTTTTCCGAGAACATCTGCAGCACAAATCAAGATAGATAGATTATTAGATACTGATTCTAACCCAGACCTACCTGCTCTTTATTTTATTTTTTCCGACATTTGGGACGAACATCACAGGGGCCTTTGTGAATTGTCATTTTCAACTGAATGTGAGAATCCTTTGAAATTGTCTAATATTGTTAGTCAGGCTAGGGACGTTCATATGAATGAATCATACGTTGGCTATAAAGATACTGACCTTCAAGATTTTCTGCCTACTCAGTGCCGCGGTTATGAAAGAGATGCGTTTTTGCCTCCTTCAGATGATATTACACTTACCATACAAATAGGCAAGCAATACAGACCTCTCGAATATGGCGTGAATCAAGGGTTCTGGGAAAGTAGATCTGAGTTACTTGCCTGGCTGCGTTCTTTATCTGTTTTGTATTTTTTGGATAAATATCAGGTGAAGTTAGAATCCGATTGCAAAACGACAAATGATTCGATTTTATATACTATTCGAGACCTTCAACAAAAAGGGTTGATATCTGTTTACGGTGATTCATCGACTTTTGTGCTTACCGATCTCGGTAGATGTCTAATTGAAGAATTAATTGAAGAGACGGAGACTTACATCGATCAATATGACCATTTTAGGGATGTATATTATAGGTTCCTTGGAGGTGATCTGGTCGTTGGGTCAGTTCAATTTGAAAGCAATAGAGGGGTAGATCTGCGCGTTGAAATTTTCCTGAATCACCAACTGGATCCAATACGTACAGTTTTCCTTTTACTTCTTTATGATGGTACGTTGGATACTGTAGTTGGGGATTGGAGAACTACAATTGCAAAGGAAAGCTTTTTTGAGGGTCTTCTGCAGCCTGTAGTTGATAGGTGCCACTCGGATGAAACCACTATTGGTATTTTGCAGAGACTCGGTGAGGATTATTTGGTCAGCCGAAGGTTGAGATCCGATGAGTTGCAATATCAACAGGATATAATATCCAGAATCAGGGAAGTCCCTAAAAACCAAGGCACTTAAAATAAACAACTAATCAGAGCTAACTATCCTATATCATATCGCTAGGAAAAGTATTAAGGCTGAACTAATTACAACGGTACTTTCAATAAAAGCTACTCCCACGTTTTTTTCCGTCGTTAGGGCATGGGACATTTTTATCGATGGCACCAAAAGTAGATCTATCAAGATCCGCAAAATGTACAGTAGTATGAATCCTAAAACTGCGTAAATTACGAATGCAGTAATGCTCTCGTACCAGCCTGTGAAATCCCCGAATAATGCTTTAAACGATATCAACCCGATTGCTATCAAGTTACCACCGAAGGCTATCCCTACAGCGTTATTGTCATTTTCAATTTCAGTGTGTATGTCAAAAGGTGTAGATACTTGGTAAAAGAGGGAGAATAGTATTAGTAATATTAACCCCATACCAAAAAATGCGAGTGCGGTGAATGCTGAGATTAGTTCTCCTCCTGCTCCATCCCCCGCTATTGCGCCAGCGATAACAAGGCCGGTCGCTATGTTAATACCAAATTCAGCAGCTGCCGTACCAAGATTCTGATCTTCTACGATTTCTTTCTCAATACTAAATTTATACAAGATTAACCGGTCCATGACTGGTCTTGCTAGATTTAATAGAATTATTCCTGCCAAGGCATATAGGAATACTCTTATTACTTCTTCCAGTAATTGGCTATTAAATCCTAACCCCTCTGGGCCTATAAGGGTTAGTGGTTGGTAAAGCGCTCCTAAGAAAACTAAAACCACTCCAATCAGATACCCACTCAATCGTAATGCAACCGCCAAATTGTTTTTTTTGCTTACTTCTTCATCTATACGATATTTGGTGACGATATCTCTGGCCAATTTAGCCAATATTAGGATGCCTATACCTAGGATTACAAAAATTAATCCCCTGGGGAATACCTGCAGTGTGCTGAAAAATGTATCTGCCATTGCTATCTCCCGTGCCCTGTGTTGTCCGTATCTCCCTTATATAGGTTTACATTCTCGGAAGGGATTACGTCACTGAATAATGCCTCAAAGGGTTTGTTTTCCCATTTGGAAATGGACAATACCCTGCTATCATCATCTCTCATGAATTCCCAATGGTAAAATCCGGCTCCATTTCCCCTGCCATCTTGGTAGAAGGTTACTTCTGAGCTATTCCTGTAATAATATATATCATTATCTACTTCAATATAATTGTCTATCGTATTTTCTTCGTCTAAAGTTATGAGCCCTTCTTCATCTAGCCCAAGGCTTGATAAGCTACGTGGATTAAAATCTGATGTCGCTGTAACGAGTAAATCGTAACCGTCTATCCAATCTATCCAGACCTGGTTATCCCCATCCCTGCATACTAACTCATACCATACATCGCTACCGGTGGTATATCTATGAATTCGCTCGACAAAGAAATAAATATCGTCGGTTTCTAATGATAATCCCTTGATAGTAATAACGTCACCTGATTTCGCTGATCGGA
>CAJXEF010000173.1 GCA_913052545.1 uncultured Chloroflexota bacterium | reverse complement strand
CCATTGGTGGTTTTCTGCCAGTCATGGCAATTACCGGTGATAGACCTAAGTACGGGTCCTGTAGGCCTGCCGCTAAATTGGCTGCGCCGACGGATTGTGCAAAACAAATACCCGGGCGATTAGCTGCCCGAGCATATCCGTCTGCCATGTATGCCGCAGATTTCTCTCCGTGCGTTACTATGCTTTGGACTCCCAGCTGACTTAATTCTGCCAAAGCTTCGCGTACTACTGCAGGGGCGACAAATACGTGTGTTACTCCATATTCTTTAAGGGCTTGAGCCATGAATTTAGCACCGGTTATCCGAGGCATTGTAGTTCCTCCAATCAAGTTTACTTCCGGTTAATCATAGTTAAAAAATCAAATATCCGATAGGGGTCCATATTTTTGGGTAAGGGTATTAGCCCAATAACCTAACGTCAAGCGATTACATCAAGGGATGTTAAGTTATTAGTTTGCTATTTCTAACATCAAACTCTGTTTTAAGTATTTGGGGTTTCCCTTTTTAATAACAGGGTAATAAGTGACTCGACTCGAGCTTTGAGACTGGTTATGTCGGTGTTATTTTCTATCAAGTAGTCGGCTAATCTAAGTTTTTCGGTTTCGTTCATTTGAGCTTGAATTCGTTGCTTAACTTCGTCTTCCGCACTTCCGTCTCTCACTTGAACACGGGAAATCCGCTTTTTCTCGGTTGCGGTAACTAAGATTACGGCTTTCATTTCATGGTGCCGGTTTGTTTCGAATAAAAGCGCTGATTCATAGACAACTATAGGGTTTCCTGCTTGTATCAATGCGTTGAAAAGGAACTGGCTTCTTTCAAGCACCAGCGGATGTATAATGTCTTCCAACTTCCGACGGTTAGTCGGGTCTGTAAATATGGCTGACCCTAATTCTTTCCGGTCCAAGGCACCCTTGCAGTCCAGAATATGGTCACCAAAAGCCTCAACTACTTTCGATAATCCTGCGCTGCCTTTTTCAACCACTTCCCTCCCGACATCATCTGCTAAGACTACCGGTATACCGGATTCTTTTAACAGGTTAGCTACAGTGGTTTTACCGACTCCTATCCCTCCGGTAAGGCCGTATATGCCCATATCCATTACCTCTATTTGCCGGCATACTCATAATTTGAAGATCGATGATCCGATAGATAGTTGGAAATTAATGGATACCAAGGTTAGACGATTCTTCTGTTAACTGGAGAAGGTTGCCCGGGTTTACCATCCAATTGCGTATCCAACTTCACCTTTGGCAGAAACAGCGCCCCATATTGTGTTATGCCTCTCGTCGTACTTGATAGCCATTACTTTACCGTTGCTCCATCCATCTATAGCGATTACCTGATGGCCCTTTTGGGTCAATTGATCCCTTACGGTTTCATCTATTCTGGATTCGACCATGACTCGACCGGGATAGGCTTCCCTGGGATAGAAGGAGGATGGAAAATGTACCGAATGTAAGGTCGGAGCGTCTAAGGCTTCTTGAAGACTCATATCGAATTCTATATGGTTGAGGAAGAATTGAAGAGTCCATTGTTCTTGGGCGTCTCCACCAGGAGTGCCAAAAGCCATAAATGGCTTGTGATTTTTCGTGACCAAAGTCGGCGTTAGTGTGGCTCTAGGTCGCTTATGAGGGGCTAACGAATTGGGTCTCGCGGGGTTCAGGTAAAACATTTGGCCTCTGGTTCCTAATGGAAAACCTAGTCCTCGAATTATTGGTGATGTGCCGAGCCAGCCACCGCTAGGTGTTGCAGCTATCATATTCCCGGCATTGTCCATTGCATCAAGATGGGTCGTGTCTCCAATGTGAGCGTGCCCCAGTCCAAGATCCTTAATTACACTTGCTTCCAAATCTAGAGAGAGCCGATTGTCTTCCCCGACGGGTCTCAAAGCAAAACTGGGAATTTGTTGGTTAACTAAACCTGGCCTCATGTCTAATGAGGCCTGAACGCCTATGAGATTACTACGGGATTCAGAATATTCATCCGAGAGGAGAACATCCCAGTTCACTTGATCGAAGTTCGGGTCACCATAATAAGCCTCTCGGTCAGCAAAGGCTAGCTTCGCAGATTCAATCCATGTATGTAAGTATTCAGCCGAATTATGGCCTAAGTCTTTCAAATTGAAATTTTTGAGAATATTGAGTTGTTGCAGAAAAGTTGGACCCTGAGTCCAAGTAGAGCATTTATGTATATCTAAATCTTTGTATTGTAGTGATATAGGATCTTCAATTTCCGCCTGCCATCCAGTGAAGTCATGGTCTTGTAGTAGGCCTTTGTGTACTTTCCCACTTGCATCTTCAACTGGGTTGTCGGATATAAAATGAAGAATGGTTTCGGATATTGGGCCATCATAAAACGCTGCTCTAGCGGCTTCAATTCCGCGGATTCTTCCCTTGTGTTTCGCACTGGCTTCGGCATTGCACATGGTTTTAAGTGTATTGGCGAAATCTGGGTTTTTGAAAATCTCCCCGACTTCAGGGGGCGTTCCACGTGGGCAGTAAATCTCACCTGTAGTTGGGTATAGCTCTAAATATTTATTCAAATGAGTGTAGAGTCTATCGCGTAGCCGTTGGTACATTGGATATCCATTTTCTGCTAGGTCAATAGCAGGCTGTAAGATTTGAGTAAAGCTCATTGTGCCAAATCTAATTAAAGCTGTTGCCCATGTTCCTACAACCGCGGGGACACAAGCTGGTAAGTATCCATCTCCGGGAATTAAGTCAATCGCATTTTCTTTGCACCAATCAATAGTGAAGGATAAAGGGGACCATCCCATTCCACTTATGGCGAAGGTTTTTTGTTCTTGGGCGGAGTAAATTAGGATTGGAACCTCTCCCCCGATGCCACAACTTTGTGGTTCGAGTAAATTTAGACAGAAACACATAGCTGCTGCAGCGTCAATCGCGTTACCCCCCTGATCAATTATTCTGAAACCAGCGGCGGTTGCGAGGTAATGGCCGGAAGTAACCACTCCGTGTCTGCCTATTATCACGGGTCGGGTGGTGGATGGTGACATACCATGGCTCCTGTTTGATGTATTTGAGGCCGTTACTGGTTCAAATCTCCAACGGCTCTAAAGTATTTGGATGGGGCTACAATCGAAAGTACACTCCGAGGTGGCCTACAGATAGGCAACGGAGGGAGTGGGATTCGAACCCACGATACCCTTGCAGGTATACCAGTTTTCAAGACTGGCGCAATCGTCCACTCTGCCATCCCTCCAAATTAACCATAGAAGTATAAAGGGTATTAATAATTTGGTATGTAACTAAAATTCGCCGTACAATCCTGTATCGGAAAAAAAAGGTTTGTCCCAGTCAGGCTCTTGTTCTTCTAACAAAATGCTTGTATGGAGTCGACATGCCCGTAGCCAAAGCACTAGAATTGCATTATTAATGATTTCCTGAGGTAATCGGTGTCCGCGGTTTTCTAGGACCCATTGCGAATAGCCCGTGGCAAAAAATTCTTCCATAAATTTGGTTGGTTCGGCTTCTGAGGCGCATGCTTCTAATATCTCGGGGGGGGCTTCCGAGCATAGCATAGACGAATGCTCTAAAGCTAACTGTATGTAACTGTTTTCTGCTTCCGGCTGTAGTGGCAATCCAGTTCGGACCGATCCTTTATTTCACATATAAGAAGAAACTTTGAAGGCCTTCTTTAGAAGGCCTTCATGATTTTAGTGTATCCTAAAGGTTCATCTGAGGGACCATGTAATTTTTTAGTTTCTTATAGATTTGCAGGCGACTCCGTTGGTTATCCACCACCATCAAACGGTCAGTGTCGGTATCAAAAAGTACACTGGTCGGGACGGCGAATCTCCATTCTGATTCAGCGTTTCTCAGTGATACTTCGCGCCTACGCTTAACATAGTCAGCATTAGCGTCTACTGTCATCTGAGCCCATTTGGACAAATTTTCTGCGTCACCAACGAGGCTGGTGACAAAGGTCCCATCCGGACCAAAAACGTGTACTCTTCCGGGATGCTGACCGTTAGAACTCCAGTCGCAGATATAAACATCTCCTTCTGCATCTACAGTGACACCGGTAGGTAAGTGCAGGTCACCTCGATCACTACCTGGGCGACCGATTTGGGCAATCCACGTACCAGTAGATGAGAACTTTTGTACTCTATGATTAAGGTGGTCTGCTACATACACATTACCTTCAGCGTCGGTCGTGATACCCCATGGTCCGTTAAATTCACCGTTGCTGGTACCCTGCCGTCCCCAACTGGCCAGAAATTCACCGGATTTACTGAATTTGCGTACTTCATGACTACGCCCATCCGTCAGATAAATGTTCTCATCCGGATCTAGCGTAAT
>CAJXEF010000172.1 GCA_913052545.1 uncultured Chloroflexota bacterium | reverse complement strand
TGAAACAAATCGCACAGTGTACTTTCCGGGACCGACCGGGGATGTCTAGAGCTAGTGGCATAAACTCTGGGCTCTAGTTGACTCAATATATTCACCATATCAGCTACCTGTTTGTCTCTTGAAAACCCAACTATTAAAGAAATTTGGTCAAAATCCAAATATTCTGGCAACGATTTTAATAATAGGGTCATAGAAGCAGGGTTATGCGCCCCATCTACTACAGTCAAGGGTAATTGGTTAAGCACCTCCATGCGGCATGGCCAAAAAACGTTGCCTATACCTTCGCTGATTGCATCGGCTGTAATAGAGTATCCTTTCTCTATCATTATTTCTAGGGCTGCGATCGCACAAGCAGCATTTTCGAGCTGGTGCGAACCAATCAATGGGATTTTCACCGGATAATTTCCCAGACGTCCATGGATAATCGCTGATTGGTGGTCCGGCGCTCGCTTTTCTACGGTCCATGTGATATCTCGATGTAAGAGTACCGGAAAGCAATTTAAGTCTTTGCATTTAGATAATATCACCGCAAGTGCTTTTGGCTCTTGCGGAGCTATAATTACAGGCACTCCGGATTTGATAATCCCCGATTTTTCCGATGCTATCTCTCCTAATGTGTTACCTAATATCTCCGTATGGTCTAGGCTAACGGGAGTAATTATGACGGCTTGTGGGTCAACCACGTTGGTAGCATCCAATCGACCACCCAACCCGACTTCGATAGTCTGAAATTCAACTTTTCCTTGGTCAAAGCAAGTGAAAGCCATTGCGGTCATGAATTCGAATAGAGATATTGATCCTAGCGAAGTTTTGCTGGCTATCTTCTGTTGGTAAGGCCATAGCTGTTCCACCAAAGAGGCGAACTTATGCGGCTTAATTGGTTCGGAATCTATTCTTATCCGCTCGCAAAAAGAATGTAGATGTGGAGAAGAATAGAACCCAGTTCTAAACCCTGCGGAGGTCAAAACCGAGTCGCAATAGGCAGCAGTGCTACCTTTACCTTTTGTGCCCGCAATATGAATGGTTACAGGTGAATAATGGGGATTACCTAATAACTCTAAAAAGCCTTGCATACGTCTCAGATCGAATATGTGCTTTTGACGTGGGATTCGAGGAAGCTGACGTTCGAAGTCTATAAGCGACAACAAATGATCTATAGATTCTTGGTATTCCAACATTACCCCGAAAAGTTAATAAATTTGCTTGTTTCGTTTGTTTAGGTGCCCCAAAATAAAAACGCTTTTCTTACATTGATCGAATCCACATAGTCTATGTTACCTTTCAGCGGCTTTGGGGTAAAGCCAAAATATCGTCTTACTGAGTGCGGTTCGGTTACGTTCCGATCGGTTCGCAGGTTTAACTTTTCGAGAGAGTTAGTAGGACCATTGGATAGAAATTTTAAGGCCGATAATATCGGCTTAATTATCCATGCGGGTAGATGTAACAGTAACCGATTTTTGCCCATGTATTCGCATACTAACTCAACCACTTTGTTGTAACTTATATGTTGCGGCCCTCCGAGATCGAGTCTTCTCCCTTTTAGATCGGTTCTATTTAGTGTTAAGGAAATGCACTTAGCTAGATCTTCAGCTGCTATGGGTTGTAGCCTGTTATGACCCGATCCCCATACAGGTATTATCGGAGATAATCTTATTGTTGCTGCGATAGAGTTGACAAAAGAATCAAATTCTCCGAAAAGTATTGAAGATCTTAATACCGTATATGGTATGCCACTGTTTATGACTTGTTCTTCGTTATGCCATTTGTGATACATAAGTCCAGACTTGGGATCTCTACTAGATCTTAATGTACTGACTAAAATAAAATGATTAAAACTCTGTTGGTTTTTAAAAACCTCTACCAGATTTGCTGTTCCTTCGAGGTTATAATCTGGGATGCTGCCGAACTTCTGTTGGTGATGACCAGATGGATTGCAATTGGCAAGATGTACTACCGTATCGACCCCGTACGATGCCTCAATTAAAGAGTCTTTATCCAATATATCACCATAACGTATCTCAATTGAACGATCATTAAAAAGGCGCTCTTTCCCTGGTGTATGTATCAAGCATCGGACCTTTTGGTGGTGAGCTATTAAACTCTTAACAACATACGGCCCTAGCAATCCTGTCGCTCCTGTAACGAGAACTACCATTTCAACATCCTGTCTGGGCTTTGCAGGTTGATAAGATTTTTATCTGGGTATGTCATAGTAATATGCACCTGAAAGTTCTTCTAACGATGAATAATTTTAGCAGATTCCAGATCATGGTATCCGATTAGGTTGCCCGATGATAAGATTTGCTATATTAACCTCGGCTTATTAATTGGTGGCAGCTTGACATATGTGCCACATAGAGGGATCGAATTGAATTTTAATAAAGTCTTATACAACTTGGATGATATGTTTCAAATATCCGTTAAAGAAGTAATATATCGCCAATCTACAGATTTCATCGGCAAGGCTAGGATTTACCAGCCTATTGGTGACGGGCCATTCCCGTGTATATTGGATGTTCATGGAGGCGTATGGAATGGTGGTTCATTATCGGATAACGCCCGGATGGATCAGATTTTAGCGAAAAGTGGGATCGTAGTTGTCGCGATAGATTACCGCTTAGCGCCTTCTCACCCATACCCTGCTCAAGTGCAAGATGTAAATTATGCAACTAGGTGGGTAAAATCTCAGGCAGGTTTATTGAATATAGATAATTCTTCTATTGGAGCATTAGGTGCATCCAGTGGAGGACATACAGTCATGCTAAATGCCATGAGGCCCAACGACCCAAGGTATTCAGCCTTAGATCTGGAAGTTTCTGCAGAATACGATGCTTCTTTATCGTATGTTGTCGCTATGTGGCCGGTATTGGACGGGTATTCTCGTTATCTATATGCGGTGGAAAACGAATTGGATCATATTAAATTATGCAGCGAACGTTACTTTTTGACTCAAGACGCGATGCAAGAGGGGAACCCTCAATCGCTCCTTGATAACAACGAAAGTGTAGTGCTACCTCCAGTATTAATTATCCACGGGACTGACGATCTGAATGTCCCCCTTTCTATTCCGCAGAAATTCTTTGATTCTTACCGAAGATCTGGTGGCGATGCACGACTGGAGCTATTTCCTAGTATGCCTCACGGCTTTGGAAACCGCGATAGTACAGAATCCGATAGGGCTTTGAAAATAGCCAAAGAATTTGTTCAAGCTCGGGTGAGTGATAAACATCTTGAGACGACCTAATTTGCAGTGATATTCTAAGGTCTTGCAAAATGGCCGGCTTAAAAACAATCTCGATACTGAATAGTCTATTAGCATAGTTCCGATTGCTTTTGTTCGTATAAATGATCTACTTTGACTGATGGGATGGTAATTAATTGAAAGTGTACGTAGCTTCATCGTGGCGTAATTTAATTCAACCGGATGTAGTGAAGATGCTAGTCGAAGCGGGGCATGAAGTATATGATTTTCGGAATCCCTTCCAAAACGGAACAGGTTTTCGCTGGGCCGATATCGCTTCGGACTGGGAGGATTGGTCATCTGAGGAGTTGATCGACGGCCTGGAACATCCACTGGCTTCAAAGGGGTTTAAGAGTGATATGGATGCTTTAGATTGGGCTGAAGCGGTAGTAATGGTAATGCCTTGTGGAAGGAGTTCACATTTAGAACTAGGTTACGCTGTGGGACAGAGAAAAAAAACCGTGATACTTTTATCGCAATCTGAGCCCGAATTAATGTACAAAATGGCCGACTATTTAGTTACTGATACAGAGCAAATGTTGCATGCGCTAATAGATTAATTAAGGGGGAATCCAAGTGTCTCAGGAATTAGGGAGACTAGATAGGCCGTCAGCTTTGCAGTACGTAGGCAAAAAAAAGTTGCTATTGGTTCCGTTGATACAAACGCCAAACGTGGAAGATCCGGATGTTGTAGATATATTGGATAGATTTTGGTTGCAGGTTGAACAACAGATAGATTCGCTTTCTTCAGCTTTGGGTCCAATACTATATATTTTTCACGAAACGGTTACGGAGGATGGAGATTCAGGGCTTAAACAATTGGAGATGTTTTCATCCGGCAGCTATGGATTGGTTAAAAGTAAAATCCAATCTGGATCATCTATGATAGCAATTGAGGATCCAGAATTGTTAATGGAAAATCTAGATTTGAGACGCTTGATGATGATGCCTTTATCCAGTCCAAAGGTGGCGCAACGAATCCAAGAGTGGTTATCAGAAAGTAGCAAGATACGAACTGACGGTATAGCTGACAAAATCCATGGTCATATCCAATCGAACGAGGTTGGCATATTACTGATCA
>CAJXEF010000171.1 GCA_913052545.1 uncultured Chloroflexota bacterium | reverse complement strand
CTAAAATAGCCGATTTAGCATTACACCACATAAGAAATCCAAAATTGACGGTTTATTTCATATTGGCATACAATTTTTAGTGGCCAAATTAAATCAAGAGAGCTGGTATATCAGATGAACGGTCACGAAATTAGAAAATTATTTATTCAATTCTTTGAAAGCAAAGGTCACCTCCATCAACCTAGTGCATCACTGATTCCAGCAGGAGATCCAACCCTGCTATTTACGAGTGCAGGGATGGTTCCTTTCAAGCCCTTTTTTATGGGGGAGGAAACCCCTCCATCTAGACGATTGACTAGTTTCCAAAAAAGCTTTCGTACAACTGACATAGAGGAGGTCGGAGATCACAAACACCTGACCTTCTTCGAAATGCTTGGCAATTTTAGTATCGGTGATTATTTCAAAGAAGATGCAGTGACTTTTGCATGGGAATTAATCACTGAGGTCTTCAAATTACCACCTGAGAGTATCTACGTAACAATACATCTTGATGATGATGATGCATACAAAATATGGAAGACTAAAATAGGTATCCCTGAACATCGAATATACAGATATGGTGACAAGGACAACTGGTGGGGTCCTGCCGGTAGCGAAGGGCCAACTGGACCGTGTTCTGAACTCCACTTTGATGGAGGTGCTCAAAAGGGATGCGGAGAAATGCTCACTCCCGACCAACTAACCATCTTGCAAAGACAAGAAATGACTACGGGTGAAACAGTTACAGTGCCCGGTTGCCATCCTAACTGCGAATGTGAAAGATTTGTGGAACTCTGGAACCTCGTATTCATGCAATTCTATCAGGATACAGATCAGAATCGTACTCCCTTACCTGCCCCCAGTGTTGACACTGGCATGGGATTGGAACGTGCGGCAGCCGTATTACAGGGTAAACCGAACGTTTACGAAACTGACCTGTTCTGGCCTATAGTGGATAGCATTTGCAAATTATCCGGCCAGCTATACGGGGTCAACAAAGATATTGACTATGCAATAAGAGTGGTTGCCGAGCACACAAGAGCGGCAACGTTTTTAATAAGTGATGGCGTAGTTCCAGGCAACGAAGGCAGGGGATATGTATTAAGGAGAATTATACGCAGGGCAATACGATATGGAAGAAGGCTAGGGCTTACCGAAATATTTCTGATACAAGTATCGAGCGTCGTACTAGACAACTTTGGGCCCGTGTATAGAGAATTAGAAGAAAACCGTGATTTCATCATAAGGGTGGTTAACCTTGAAGAGGAACGATTCAGTCAAACTATGCAAACTGGCATACGTTTACTGGAAGAATTAATAATCCCGTTCCATCTTTGGCTCCTAGAAGAAATAAGCGAACGCGATTCAGAGGCTCCATTTTCGCTCGACAACCTTATACCTGATAATAATCTAGTCGAACTTGGCAAACTGTCCTTTAATCCACGTAACATGCCCAATATTGGATGGCTTATACAAGAACTTACCACCCGAAATAAAGCAACCCGATATGCTCAAGAAATAAACGGAGAGGAAGTTTTCCTGCTTCATGATACTTATGGTTTCCCACCAGAACTGACATCCGAAATCTGCAAGGAATTTGATCTTGACGTAGATTTAGAGGGATTTGAGCTGGAGATGACTGACCAACGAGAGCGAGCCAGATCTGCTCAAGCTTTCCGTGGTGGCATGGAAATCCTTACAACGTATGAAAATTTACCAACTGACCGAACTCATTTTACCGGCTATCAGGAACTATCAAGAGATACTGTACTAGTAGCTATTATCATTAACAATGAATCTCAGGACTTCGCTACTTCCGGAGCTAAAGTCGAGATTATTTTAGAAGAAACTCCCTTTTATGCCGAAAACGGCGGCCAATCAGGGGATCGCGGACAACTAATTGGTCCTAATGGGAAGGTAACCATAAACGACACACAAAGCCCAGTTGCAGGACTGATCGTACACAGCGGTCAAGTATCTGACGGCAATATCGCTACAGGAGAATCTATTAAAGCAACCGTGGATATTCCACACCGTATGGATGCTTCTCGGAACCATAGCGGCACCCACCTACTACACTCCGCACTTCGCTCAATACTTGGACCACACGTCCGTCAGGCAGGTTCTCTCGTAACTCCTGACAGACTACGATTCGACTTCAGCCACGTTACCGGCCTCACTTCGGAAGAGCAACTATCAATCCAGAAAATGACTAATGCCAAAATACGGGATAATCTTACGGTCACTACAGAAGAGACGAGTTACGCCGATGCTGTGGGGAAGGGTGCTTTGGCTTTCTTTGGAGATAGATACGGAGAGGTAGTCCGCGTAGTGTCCATGGGGGATAAGCAGGATCTTCTACATCACGCCCATTCAATCCAAGATGCTTTCAGCGTAGAGGTCTGTGGTGGCACACATGTCTCTGCCACTGGGCAGGTTGGAACTCTTTTCGTCCTTGGGGAATCAAGTATAGGCGGTGGTATGAGACGCATCGAAGCCATTACCGGGCGTGCCGCAGAAGAACTATTTATTGAGCAAGGTCAAAAATTGGATGCAATCTCCTCCAGATTGCAAGCACCTGTAGCGGAATTAGAAGCAAGATTAGACAATTTCCTTAACGATACCGAAGATCTTCGACGCCGATTAGAGATATTAGAGCGAACCAATTTGCGTACAGAATCGTTAACTATAGTCGAACAGGTCAAATCCGTTGACGGGATCAACGTTATCGCGAGCAAAACATCAGCCACTAACCCTGAGGCAATGCGAGAAATGGGAGATTTCATCAAGTCTCGATTATCCAGCGCAGTTATAGTATTGGCGTCTGTAGTAAATGAAAACCCAATACTGGTCTCCATGGTAACCCCAGATTTAGTGGACAGGGGCTTACACGCGGGGAATATTGCAAGGGAGACCTCTAAGTTTATGGGAGGTGGAGGTGGAGGTCAGGCAGAAATGGCACAAGCGGGAGGGAAGGATAGCAGCAAACTGGACTTCGCTTTATCACAAGTAGAGCATCTGATCAGAACAGGACTAAAATCGTGAGTTTTGCCAAGTCCCGTAAATTGATGGGATTAGATCTTGGCGACGAACGAATCGGCATCGCAGTCTGTTTCAGAGAGACTAAAATACCGATACCAAAAGGTCATCTAGATCGAAACACACTTAGGACAGACATCAATCTATTATTGGATTTGGCCTCAGCACAAAACATTGACGAATTCGTTATAGGGGTTCCATACACGTTGAATGGACAAGTTGGAGACCAAGCTAAAAAAGCTATAAGATTCATCAACGAGCTCCGCAAACGTACAAATCTCCCAATTGCAAGCATAGATGAAAGGTACACATCTTTTGAAGCTGAGGGATTACTAAGAGATTTAGGGATGAAACCTTCCGAAAACAAAGGGCAAACCGACGCTACAGCAGCGGCATTGATATTGCAGCGGTTTTTAGAAATGGAAATCTCTGAGGCCACCAATATATTGGAAAGTGATTTTTAAAAATAAGTGCGCTCAAAATCTTTTGACAATAAAGACATATTTGTGATGTCCCAATCAAATGACAAAACTACAGAGCCTTCAGAATAAGCTGACATAAGCCTTTCCCCACCTTGAGCGACCACACTCTCTGCAGTCCGATAATCTAACTCCTCTTCTTCGTATCCTGACCTGTTACAAACCATGATAGGCAACCCGGTATCTATTGTCCGCCTTTCCCATTCTCCATCAGGTCCACACCGACCTGGCCCCCACGAGGACGGAGAAACCAATAATTCTGCTCCTTTATCCTTCAATACCTGGGCTACTTCATTTTTATAACTGTCAGCACAAACTAAGACGCCCACCATCACGCCTCCACAGTTTATCGGTTCTATTGTCTCTCCCGCCGTAGACCAGGCTTCTGCTCCTCTAAGAGCTTTGATCTTACTGTGTTTACCAATAACTACTCCGGTAGGATCTATAACAAACACAGTATTGTACAAATTATTGGTCTTTATATCTCTTTCTGGATGGGACAGAAACACAGTTACCCCATACTCTCTAATTTTGCTACAAAATCCAAGCATCCATTCGTCTGGTTGTACCAAAATCCAGTCTGTACCAATCTGTTCGTGAAAAACATAACCTGATATACAAAGTTCCGGCGTAATTATCCAGTCAGCTCCTTGCTCAACGGCAACGTCTAACGCCGATTCAATCAACTTACGGTTATGGTTTACATCGCACGCTATGGGAGCGACATGCAAGAATGATATCCTGACCTTACCCATCTCTTTACTCCCACTATAACTTTTGGGTTCTTAAATCATTGTCTGGCTATTATAGCATCGCTGCGATTTAGGATCCTCTTGACTCGAACCAGATCTGAGTAT
>CAJXEF010000170.1 GCA_913052545.1 uncultured Chloroflexota bacterium | reverse complement strand
GATCTACTTGGACACGAATTCGGCTGGACCATAGAATCATTATCATCAACCGTTACCAAAGCCAGCGCCGATGTAGTGAATGGAGAACCAGTTACGATATACCAACAGGCAGGAGAACCAACTTGGTGGCCAGATCATAAATCTCTGCCCAACAATATAACAAAATGTATAACATTAGATTCAGTAAAAGATGCTCCAGGACATACCGCTTTAATAATCTCCGACGAGATGGAGCTGATCAGATATAGGACGCAACCTATTGAGCAAATTGTGTTAAAACCAAATATAGTCCTTTACAGACCACGGAGTCTGGTAATTGGAATGGGATGCCGGAAAGGAGTAGAGTTTGAAGACCTGCAACAGCTTTTGCTTTCTTCCTTAAGAGATCTGAACCTCTCTCCAAATAGCATTCGGACAATCGCTACAGCCACTATAAAATCTACAGAGCCTGGTTTGGTAGAGTTGTCAAATTACTACAATGCTAACATAACTACCTACAACGTTGAGCAGTTAAACGCTGTTTTTCAATCCGGAAAGTATCAGGTCTCCCCATCCGATGCTCCTCAGAGGCTATTAGGAGTCGGAGGGGTCTCTGAACCATCAGCATTGTTAGCATCCGGTAATACGCAATTACTAATGCACAAGAGGAAAACTGACCGAGCTACTATAGCTATCGCTCGCATGGTGTTTTAAACAGAATCTTTATTTAAATAATTCCAAAGGGTGTAATGAACGATTCAAGAACAGGTCTGATATATCTCGTAGGGCTAGGCCCTGGTTCGAATGGCAATCTGACTCCGTCTGCACGCGATGCGTTAGGAAAAAGTGATTCTATTATCGGCTTCCACACTTACGTTGAACAAATAACTGATTTAGTCCATGACAAAGAACTAATTTCCATGGAACTTGGCCAAGAAATCGAAAGGGCAGAACGAGCAGTCGATATGGCAAACACCGGCAAAACGGTAGCGGTCGTATCATCCGGAGACGCCGGCATATACGGCATGTCCGGTCCAGTATTCAAAGTACTCTGCGATCGCAATTGGGACGGTATTTCTCCCGGACTAGAAACCATCCCTGGTATATCTGCCCTTCAATCCTCAGCCGCACTTTTAGGTTCTCCTCTAATGCAAGATTTTTGTGCTGTAAGCCTCAGTGACCTGATGACTCCATGGCAAACGATATGTCGACGGATAGAAGCCGCGGCATGGGGAGATTTTGTGATGGTACTTTATAATCCAAGGAGTATGCGGCGTACCCAACAGTTACTTGAAGCACGCCAAATAATAATGAACCATCGGGAAGCATCGACTCCGGTCGGCTTAGTCAAAGATGCATTCAGGATCAACCAACAAGTAACTTTGACTAACTTAGGGGATTTAGAACAAGCTAGCGAACAGGTCAACATGGTGACCACGGTAGTTATAGGCAATTCCACCACATACATACACAATGGACATATGGTCACTCCTAGGGGTTACGGAGACAGCGTAACACCAGCCAACAGACGATATAGCTAATTGTAGGTAAAGGAGCATATTTATGCCAAACATCAGGACTAACAATGCAAAGGCCAAATTAAGAAACAACAAGATCGTAACTACAATCTCAGGCAATTTGTCCAGTGAGATCATAGATTTCCTAGGTCCGATTGGTTTCGATGCTGTATGGATTGAATGTGAACACGGTGGAGTCACCTGGGATCAACTAGGAGATATGACTAGGGCATGTGACCTATGGGATATGACGCCAATCACGCGCGTTAACTCTAACGAGCCCTGGCTTATTACCAGGACCTTGGACAGAGGTTCTATGGGGATAGTTACACCGCACATTAACGATGTGGAAGATGCGGAGAAAGCCATGCAATCTTCCAAATATGCACCATTGGGATACAGGGGAATGTTCGGAGGACGGCAATCTTACGGTGTACCAGATTATTTCTCTCAAGCCAATGACCAAACAATGGTTATAGTCTTACTAGAGGAAGCTGAGGCTCTCCGTAACTTAGAAGCCATCTTAAAAGTTGACTACATTGATGTATTTTTTGTCGCTCCATCTGATCTAGCTCAAACAATGGGACATATCGGGCATCCGGATCACCCAGAGGTACAGCAAGCTATAGACGAAGCAATCGAAAAAATAATATCCGCAGGACGCACAGCTGGCACCTTAGTCAACGATGAAAATGTAGGGCGCTACGTAGATTTAGGTGTCAAATTCTTGTTAACATCTTTTAACAGCTGGCTCTCCAAAGGTTCAGTTGGCTTCTTAGACAAGGTAGTACACTCATCATGATGAAATAATTCATCATTTAACAGCTAACCAATATAAAAGTTAGATTTAGTTAAAGTTTTGGCAATCGCCAATTCAGTATGATTACGTTGAAACAGGTTTCACCCTGACCAGCACTAAAACACCCAAAAGGAATAACACTGCTGCTCCTATCAGCAAGCTTGTATATCCTAACCCAGGAGATGCTATATTAAGAAGATCTACTACTGGACCCAGAAGCTTAGATGTCGCGGCACCAGATATTGTTGCAACACTAACTAATCCAATATGTTGACCTTCCCTTCCAGACGTGCCAAGTTCGTTTGCTAAAGCCCAATTCCCCGCAAGCATTATTCCTACGAAAACTGAAGTAAAAGTTGCTACAATCAAAACTTGGATAGAGCCGTCCGCTTGCGTCATCATCAAAAGCCCCAGAGTCGCCCCCATAGCGCCTATTAATACTACAGGTTTACGCCCAAGTTTATCTGACACCCATCCCGCAGGATAGACACTCAACAGCATCACTCCCCCAATAACCAGGATCATTAATCCAAGAGTTTGAGCCGGGTTATTTACCTGAACCATATCCTTTAAATAAAATAACCCGTAGGTTGGAAAAATAAACGCAGCAGATATCATAAAATACCTTGAAACCAAAAACCAGCCGAGCTGAGGATTTAAACGAGAGGTCACTCTAAGCTTTTCCCATATCTCTCCATCCAGTCTTTGAACTGCCCTCTCTCTGGGTACAACTATAGATGAACTGATACTGGCGGTAATTATCAAAGATAATCCAAGAATACCCAACGCAATCCATAGCCAATATGACGAACCATCGGAGCCAAATTTTCCTAATAACAAACCTGTAACCGCAATTAATAACGCCCCTCCTGAAATGTCAGAAAAAATCTTGAGTGACGATGCTACACCCAACCGGTCAAAGGGCACCAAATCCCTGATTAAGGCCTGAAAAGGACCAAACCCAATACTTGCATTGGCTTGTATCAATACCCAAATTACAAATAGAGAGATATAATTCACAGCCGAAGCCAATCCAAGCATCCCCAATGTTACTGATAAACAACCCCAAATCATGTAGGGAACCCTTCTACCTAATGGAGTCTTGGTTCTGTCGCTGTACCACCCGGCAAGCGGTTGTACCAAAGCGGCAACTAACAGACCACTCAGCCCCAAAGCGCCTAGTAGTGTATTCTTAGCCCCCTCTGGCACTATCCCCATTACTAAAACTGGCAAAATGACCGATTCCATTGCCATGAAAAACCCTGAAATGCCAAACCCGAATGCCCCTAGTCTGAGAAGCGATATTACTCCCCAAGTAGGGTTTAGTTTGGTTTCAGGATCATCCCTTAGTGACATAAAAACGTCTAACCTACAATGAAATTGACATCTATATTTAATCACCTAATTAAGTGTACTTACCACACTTTCGTATAGGATACGCAAAGAGCATGGATTTAAGTGTTAAAATGTGCGGAAGCTGCCAGTAATACTGTTAATATCCTGTTATTTTCGAAACCTTTCGAATAAATATAAAATGAACTTTTCCCAATATATAAGAACTCAAAGTGAATAATAACCAATCAAAAATGAAAATTTGCTCACTTTTGCCTAGCGGTACAGAAATACTGTTCGCTTTGGGCTTGGGAAATCAGATTATCGGTATAACTGATCTTTGTGATTACCCTGAAGAAACCCTTCATAAACGTATAGTTTGTCGAAGCAAAATAGATGTTAATAAACTATCAAGTAAACAAGTCGATGAGGCCATGCATAAAATATTGGAGTCCGGCGAGAGCCCTTATGAACTCGATTCGGAATGGCTATCGGCTAATTCACCAGATGTGATATTAACCCAGGATCTTTGTTATTTTTGTGAGATAGACTCAACTACCGTACACAAACATGTGCATGGGTTTGCGGATATGCCCGAAATAGTAATCCTTAACCCAAAAAATCTGGATGAAATCTTTGACAGCATTATCCAAGTTGGAGCGGCATGCTCCCAATCTACTAAAGCAATGAATCTCGTGGATGACCTGCGACAACGTGTACAAATCATCAGAGATCAC
>CAJXEF010000169.1 GCA_913052545.1 uncultured Chloroflexota bacterium | reverse complement strand
GGAGGTTGTTGTAAGTATGACTTGAATGTCCTCTCTAAACTCAGGTATCTGAAATTGATGAGGTATCTCGAAGTATCAAGGATTAAAACGTGGAGTATCAGAAATTGCTCAGCTAGGTTTTTATTTCCCGAAGGAAGGAACCGGGATTACTGGGTCAATCTCTCGCTGATTCCTACCCACATTCTACGGATAGTTGAGTCCTGTGATCTACCTTGATCAGCTAAGATATTTATTGAAATTATCCCGGTCTCTTTACCTCTATAGTTTCATCTGCTGTTAGAGCCACTCGTCTATACCGAATTCCCATCTTCAACATCCAATAACCTAGTGTGGCGGGACTAACACCCAGTTCATCAGCAGCATGGCTTAGTCCGTGTTCGTTAACCATTTCAGGCACCAATGTTTCTAGTGGTCGCTGAAATCTGTCCTCCACCCGCCTCATTAATTTGGTGCGACGCACCCGCTGGACTGACATTGTTAATTCTCCATTAAGGTCGCTCTATTTAATATGGGAGCTTAATCGAGCATTTATCATACAGCTTTTATCAGGTTAATAGCCTTATTGTCTAAGCGTATTATCGCAATTTTTTGAATTTTTTAAAATTTCAGGCAAAATTCTTCCATAAGAATCAATAACGAATATGGTTATTAAATCAGACGGTCGGAAAACGGAGGTTATTGGCAACTCAAATCCTTTAAGTTTATTAACGATTGTCCGCTGCAACTGGATTTCGTAGAGTTCCTATTTCAGGTATTTCAATCTCCACCACATCACCTGGAGTAAGTTGTTCAACTGCGCCCGGTGCACCGGTAAGGATAATGTCTCCAGGGTTGAGAGTTATGTATTGGCTGATTCCGCTTACTGTAGTGTAGCAGTCGTATATCATTCCTGATGTGCTGCCTCTATCATGCTCTTTTCCGTTAAGCCTGGTAATGATATCGAGCGAGTGAGGATCTATATCTGTTTCTATCCATGGCCCTACAGGTCCAAAGGTATCACAACTCTTTCGTCGCCACATTGAAGTATCAGTTGACCATGAACCTTCGCTACTAACATCATTTGCGCACGTATACCCGAGAATAAAATTAGGAGCTTCTTCAGGAGTGACCTGTCTGGTAGGTTTTCCTATCACGATTACCAGTTCGCCTTCGTAATGAACGTAGTCCGAATCTTTGGGCAAGACTATAGTATCATCGTGTCCTATGAGACAACCAACACCTTTTTGCCAGGGTCTGAAAGATGATGCGTCTTCTCGTATCCTGTCTCCGTCTAGGGCCACCTCTTGATGCGCTATATGAGCTGCATAATTTAGGCCAACTGCCCAAAAGCTGGTAGGTTCTGTAGGTGGAAGTAGTTTAACTCTTGATAACTGGTAGGAAGCTTCGGTGACTTTATATTCGCTGTATATATCCCCTTGTATAGCTTTAATATTCTGCCCATCTACAAGTCCGTAGCTCTCCCACCCATCTACTCTGAATCTTGCTAGTTTCATGACATACCTTCCGGTTATATATTCGGTGGTGAACCACCCAGCATACTTCGCTGACGCGATATTCGGGCATCATGATCAGATGCAAACCGTTTAATACCGTTGAAAATCGAGTCGACATCTAGATGTGCTTCCGATATAACATCCGCTTCTGTCCCGCCGGTTAACCATTCGTTCTCCCAGTCTGAGGTTAGAGAATACTCGTCCGTTAATGGCCCCAAGTTTTGAGCTGGCCACACACGACGGGTACCGGTGGTCACTACCATTAGGTCAACGAGTCCCTCCGGAGGTAAGACGGAATCACGGTATGATTCTGGTTGTCTTTGGAACAGTTCATCACTAATGGCTGCGACTACCTTAACATTCACGCCATGTTCCTCAAGTTTAGGTAATACTGAAACCAAATTTACCGTAGATGACGAACCCTGTACTAGGACATAGCCTTGTTTTGGTTTGTTGGGATCAAAGTCCTTGATCACATAGAATCCCTTGGCCGCTGCTTTTGGATCTTTATCAGCAAAAGTAGAACGATCTGCTACTGGGAAATCTGGTCTCGCGACTTCCATAATAATGATCCCGACTTTGGGGTCGCGGGCGGCTATTGATGCGGCGGCAAAATATCCGGAAGCAACGTCGTTATAGTCCCAAAAACTGAGGGTTATTGCTTGCCCCCTAGGGAATAGTTTCCATACTTGTGGTGAAAATATGCCAAAGTGTGTTCTGGCGTCTGCTGCAGTTTCAGGCCCTGAATGCCCTGCGAGTACATTAAGCACGCCTACCCTAAATGGACTGTCTTGATTTTGTTGACTCCATACTCTGGCTGGTAGGTACATTAAAGGCGTAAATGCACCGTATGAGCCTGTCAGAGCCCAGTAGCCGACGTGTTTGTTAGGATCTAACGAAGCTGTTTGGCCTACTATCCCGACGGCTGTGGAAGCGTTACCAGCCTCCTGTATCGCGGCCTTCAACCGCGTTCCGGCGGGATTTCCTAAAGGATCGTAATGCCCCCAGAAGGACCCGTTTTCTACATTGATAGAGTCTGCGAGGTCAGCCGCGATGATAGCCATGCGGTTATCAGTCACATAATTCATCCACTTCACAATCTCTGAGATAGCTCGACGAGTACCCCGGACATTCCCGGGCTCTTCAAATAATTTAATGGATACTTTTTTCTCTTCTCCCGAAACAGGGTTAGTGATATCGAGGTCCTGTGCGGTCATGGGTAAATTATCAACGGACAACCTTGAGTCCAAAAATGGATCTGTATTGCGGTCTATGCGTAGTGGCATTTCATCGTCGACACTGTCCCCTATATTCACTAAGCGGCCCGCCAGCCAATCTCCGAGTCCGTCCTTATCTAGTGCGGACATTGCTATATCGATATTCTTCTTGAATTGGATCAGCCTGTCGCGAGTGTTTGAAACGCTTCCATCACGAATACCCTCAAATTTCACGCCAAAATAATCTTCGAAAGTGGATGCAAGACCCTGGAAATAATCGCCATTCATAGCGAATCCATACGGGTGACTGGCGTAGCTGACTATCTGATCTCCAAATCCCGGTATCTGACCATCTACGGCAGTTGGCCACCATCCTTTAACTGTATTCCCTATCATGATCATTGGACGCCTATCCGACGGATCCCAGTCTTCCATTGTCTTAAGTCCGGCGACTACTTGGCTGTAATCGTTACCGTTGTCTAAAGTCAGTACATTCCATCCATAAGATGCCCATTGATCAGCTAACTTGTAAGCATCGTATTGGGAGTTAATCACACCGCCGATCAGTTCGTCATCGATACCTGCATTATTGTAGGACATCATGATTCTCAATCGTTTTCCCACTTGCTGAGCTAGGGCTTGGGTTTTCATCTCTTGCGAATGCCCAGATGTCAAAGCGAATTCGCCTTCTATAGCCATTATTTTTAGGCTATCAGGTGCTCCGACCATGTCCCAAAAGGTTGCCTTACCGGCTGCTGTGGCTATCCCTATTCCGGATGGACCACCGTTTACGTCGTTCGTCATATCGGTAGTTTCCGAGTGTCCGGCGAGGGCTCGTATACCGCGTAATTTCGCTTGTGCCATCAGGGGGTGATCCGTCAGATCATTTTCTTCTAAGAGTGTCTCTAATGCTCCTTTGCCTCTTCTAAAACCTAGAACATCTATTGAAAACATGCCCACATTTGGGTCCACGGAATAACGAGAATCCCCCGTTAAAGCGTGTTTCTTGGCTAAAGCTTCACCCATGATGATCCACATAGCGTACGTGACCGGAGCGTTGTGCCCTCCCGCTAGCATAAATTTGTCTGCATAGGGATGCTTAGGTCGTCTGTAATCAAATTTCAAACCACCGAATTCAGGTCCAACCAGATGAGACGCGACCGTGTAGGGAGTGTAGGCTAACGGACCGCCGAAATGTCCGGTCTGAGCGTAATTGCCGAGAAGGACCAATGTCATAGCGGTAACGAATCCGATGTCTTCCAATCGATCCTTATCATAATCAGACATAGTAACGCTATTACGATTTATGTGGCTCTCTAACGAAACGCTATTAACTGTGACCGCACCGCTGGAGTTGTTCGCTGGCATTATTCCTTGCTCCCTTCATTGTTAAATTATTAATATTTAAATAACTGTTAGATCACGTGGTTTACAAATCAACGCTGTGACGCCATAGATTCGATGGAAGGCGATCCGCATATCTGGTATGCTAACGATCTTTCTGCTTAATCGGATCATGAAGCTGTTACATGTTATTAAGTTAATGTTGGCAATCCTGTGATGTCTAATTGGCCAGTTTATTGCCTCTTTTTGCCCCAGTCAACAAGGTGGTTAAATCAATTCCATGCTTGGTCCTACGGGCACTTAATGGTCACAACTAATCGTTAGATTATTTATGAGA
>CAJXEF010000168.1 GCA_913052545.1 uncultured Chloroflexota bacterium | reverse complement strand
GTTCTTTCAGGATTGCATGGGGATCACATTCCAACCTAACGTAGAATAATAAGGAGTTTTTCTGGATGCCGATTAATACTGTTGCTATCTTGAGCCCGGGAGATATGGGCCACGCTGTGGGCCAATTATTGAAACAACACGAACTTAGAGTCATTACCTGTCTGACGGGACGTAGTGACAGGACCAGGGGGCTCGCACAGCTAGCAGGGATCGAAGACATCGAAGACTTTAATGAAATGGTGAAAGCTTCCGATGTGATCTTGTCTATTACAGTATCTGAAATTGTCCCCGCACTTTGTAGAGATGTAGCCGTCGCTATCCAGAGAACCGATAGTGACGTACTATTTGCCGAATGCAACGCACTTTCACCTGAAACAACAAAAGCTACGGAACCCGTTATCACACAGGTTGGAGGCCGGTTCGTCGACGCGTCCATAATAGGGGGTCCTCCCCGTAACGGTAGTAGCCCACGCTTTTATACCAGTGGTCCGAACGCCGATGAATTTGAGCAAATGCGAGAATTTGGTCTTGACGTAAGAAACATCGGGCCAAACACAGGTCAGGCGTCAGGAATCAAAATGTGTTACGCAGCTATGACTAAGGGGACTGCTGCATTACATACTCAACTTTTGTTGGCAGCCGAGACATTGGGACTATACGAACCGCTGATGAACGAATTCTCCTCCGGTCATAAAGCTGTGATCGAAAGAATGGAAGGCTGGATACCTGGAGTCCCCGCTAAATCCCGAAGATGGGTTAGTGAAATGCAAGAAATCGAAGCCACTTTCAAAGACCTCGGGATGACGCCTCATATCTTCGAAGGAGTTGCAGATATGTATCGTTTAATCGGGGATACATATATAGCGGATGAGAATCCCGAAACGAGAGACAAAGGGCGCTCATTGAAAGAGACCATAGAGATCATCAGCGGTAATCTAAGCTAAGTATCTCATACATACTGAATTAAAAAGCCCGAGGGATTAGCCTCGGGCTTTTTAATATTCCTCTCTTCTAGGTTTATGCTTCGGTCTGTTCCGTTTGGCTCCCTTTAACTGTAACTGTAATGTGGGCCATGGCGGTTGCATCTGGCGCGCCATGCCAATGATTTTCCCCTGCCGGAATAACTACTACGTCACCCTGGTTGACGGTGATGCTCTCATCGTCTGTAGCAACAGTACCGGTTCCCTCGGTAATGATCAAAATCTGATCCCCGCTGTGCTTATGAAATTTATTGCGAGACCCTGCACTGAAACTTACTATTCCAAAATTAAAATTGCTGCTATCGTTTGGATCCAATACGTTTTGTCGGCTAACATCTCCCGTAAATAACGCACTAACTGCAGGTTCTGTGGCTACATCTTTCATTGTTACTCTTTTCATTTGATGCTCCTTCGTAGTAATCTTGAATACCATATATCGGCCGCTGGTTCGGCTTACGCCCAATGATATAGCCAATGAACAATCTAGTCTAGTTTTAGGAAGTGCATTCTATACCCACAGGATAAATACCTATTAACCATACTTCCCCTGAATTTTTTTGAATAAATCTGATACCGTACTGGCCAGCAGACTAGGCCTTTCCTCATATGCGGGGGTCGGATACCACTCATAATCAAAACTCCGAAGAACTGTTCCATCTATACGGCACCGGAGACTCGATAAAATTACTTTAAACCCTACGTGTTGAGTCGCCTGATTAGCTATTTCTTCGAGAACTACATCAGGACAATCAAAAATAACTAAAAATCCCCCCTGCTTTTTCCCATCGGTAACTCTCGCCCGTAAGACTTTCCCCAAGGTCTGGCATTCAACAATTTCATATTGTTGATCAGTTAACCCATGATCGGGCCATCCAATTTTGATAATACCGCCTACTTTCCAATGGTGCACTTCAGCCTCCATCTATTTTAAACATACGAGATAGAATCTTGTTGGCACCGAAATAAAATGCATATTTCAAGAGCGAAAATCCTCTCTGATGGTGATCAATGCTAATGGTATTGCCGAAACCAGTATAAGGAGTAATGCTGGTGCAGCAGCTTGGGCGAAAAATGCTTCAGATGAAGCGCTCCATATGGATGTAGCTAAAGTATCGAAACCCAATGGGCTTAATATTAAGGTCGCGGGCAATTCTTTCATAGTCAATAAAAACACAATCGCGCCTCCTGCGAACATGCCGTGCTTCACTAAAGGAATCGTCAACGTTTTTAAGACATAAAAACTAGAATGACCGAGACTCCGACCAGCCTGCTCAATTTCCGGACGTACCTGCAACAAAGACGCCCTGATTGAACCGACAGCAGCAGGCAAAAACAATATGACGTAACCAACTATCAATATCACGAAGGTTTGGTAGATTAATGGCATATAGTTAGCCCCAAAAAATACTAATCCCAACGCGACAGCTATACCTGGTAGAGCAAATCCAATATAAGTAACTTTCTCGATGACTATACCAAGCACGCTGATATAACGAACTGATAACACCGCTACAGGAATCGCTACAATTACCGTTACTACAGCTGCGGCGAGAGAAATGGTGATTGAATTAATCATTGGACCCAACAATATGAGAAGAGGTTCGCCGGCGAGTACGCCTCGTATTAACCAATACAATAATACAGATATTGGCAATACCAACCCTAAAACCGTCACTGCTATCGAAAACAACAGTGATGGCCATTGCCAATGACCAAGAGATATCAACTTGGGATGGCGCGAAACCCCGTGCCCACTCCTATAATAGCGGCCTTTACCCCGGCTCAGTCCTTCTGAGATAACGACAAATAAAGAAATAACTATCAGGATCATTGATAACAAAGCACCGAAATTGCGGTTCAAAGATCCTTCGTACTGATTAAAGATCGCCCAGGTGAAGGTTTCATATCTTAAAATAGACACAGCCCCGAAGTCACTAAGTGTGTAAAGAGCCACCAACAATGCTCCTGCTACTATAGATGGTCTTAGAATAGGCATCGTTACTAAAAAAAACAATCGCCAACGGCCATCCCCTAAAATCTGAGCGGATTCTTCCAAATTGGGATCTAACTGGCGTAAACCCGATTTAACAGTTAGCAAAATATAGGGAAAGCTAAGTAATGACAGGATCACCACGGCCCCCAAATAACCGTTTATGTCCGGAATCCTCTCGATACCCCATATAGCACTCAATAGTTTTTGGAGCATCCCTTTGGGTCCTAAGGCTACTATGAAAATAAACCCGCCCACATAAGAAGGGATGACGAGCGGCAACAGAGTTAAGACGCTCCACAGTTTCTTCAATCGTAAATCAGTCCTAACTTGCAACCAGGCTAACGGTATCGCTATTAAACTGCTAATTACAGTAACCGAAACCACTAAAAGAATAGTCCTTAAAAGAACCATGAAAATTCTGGGCCGAATTAGCAACTGCCATGTGGAAATGTCTGTATTTAATGATCTGAACACAAGGTACATGGGCGATAACAAAATCAACCCAGCTACCAATAGACTAGGCAGCCAAATATAAAGAGGGGACCTCCCCATTTTCGCCGAGGCCCCCCAAATTTGTAATAATTCGGCTAATCTTGTCTTCAAATGTTGTCGGTCGAGGGCATCAAGGTAGGATCCCAATTTCTTGAAGCATTAACTGAGTTCCTGCCATATCTTCCAGATCCATGGGACCTAAGTCGGGTTTTTGGATATCTTCTAATGGTACCAAAACATGGGGTGTTTTGACCCCCTGAATCAACGGATATTCGAAAGTCTGGCTGGTGAAATATTGTTGCCCAACTTTTGACAGCATGAATTTCAGAAACCTGTCCGCATTTTCCTTATTTTCCGAATTATCCAATATGCCTGCTCCAGCCACCATAATTAATGATCCTGGACCAGGGCTTCGGAAATGATAATTCCTAGCACCGAAATCTTCTCCTTCTTCGGCCAGGAATCTAAAAAGGTAATAGTGATTAACTAATCCCACATCAATTTCCCCCGCTGCAACTGCCGCCACCTGTGGTGTGTTTTTCGAGTAAACCAGGGGTTCGTTAGTTTGTATCCCATTTACCCATTCACGAGTTTTGTTTTCACCCCACAAAGACCTCATGCCAGTAACCATAGTTTGAAAAGACGAATTAGTCGGTGCCCAACCAATACGACCTTTCCATTTTTCATCAACAAAGCCCCATAACGTGTCTGGTAAATCCCGTTCGTCAATATTATCTGGGTTATACACGACAGTACGGGCCCTTCCAGAGATACCTACCCAAGTATTTTTACTGGATTGCGCCCAATCCGGTACTAATTTTAAAGTATCTTCCGATATGGTCGTTAGTAGATCACTTACAACACTCAAACCACCGGGATCCTGCGCAAAAAATAAATCAGCCGGAGAATTTTTCCCTTCTTCAAGTAAGGTAGCAGCTATAA
>CAJXEF010000167.1 GCA_913052545.1 uncultured Chloroflexota bacterium | reverse complement strand
GAGCTGGGCTCATTCTCCAAACTGGACGATGGTTTGGAATGCGCGGGGTTTAGAGCTAAAGATATACAGAGGGTAATCATAACCCATGGTCATGAGGATCATGACGGTGCCGTTGCAGAATTAGTATCAGAAACTGGAGCAGAAGTATGGGCTCATGATATATATGCCCATCTACAAGTCTATGATCCTAGATTGATCATGAGAACTGCCGCATCTCCACTGCAGCAGGAAATGCGTAGAGTAGCCGATAACAACGGATCTTTCCCTTCTGAGTCCCCTGAACGGGACAACTATATAGCCACCAGGAAAGCTTTAAAAATAGATCACCCTATTCAGCATAACGAGATGATTGGGAATCTAACGTTGTTATTTACGCCGGGGCATTCTCCGGATGAGCTATGTATGTCTCTTGATGGAGTAGTATTTACTGGTGACCATGTGCTTCCGGAGATCTCACCTCATCCCACTATGAAGACTAATTTCTCTCCGGATATCCGGAATAATTTACCTGGCCAATATCAAGATGCGTCCAAATGGTACGGGTTGGAGACGTATTTAAAATCCTTGAAAGTGGTATCGGATTTGGGTGAAGGAGTACAGGTATTACCGGCGCACCGCTATTTCAATCGAGATCATTTCAATTTTATAAATACTGGAAGGGCTAGAGATATTATCCAACATCACGGAGAAAGGTTAGCTCATATAGTAGAAAAGTTGAATGGTGGTGAGATGGGCCTGGAAGATCTTACTAGGGGCATATTTGAGCATCGGAAACTGGAATCAGATAATTTGTTGGCAGGCCTGAGTGAAATAGTAGCCCATGTAGAAGTGTTAGAAGATTTAGGTGATGTCGAAGTGATTGATGGTGTCCGAATAATAGGGACTGGCCAGAGTAATCATCGAGAATTTATCGATGGACTTGTGAGTTAACTGGTAGGCCTAAATAGATTAGCGAAACTAGGTTCGGATCAACTAAAAGTGTAATGTTAACTTTGGAAATGGGGTATAACAGTTCTAGAGAAGAGTTCCATTTGTTCGAACATTTTTGATGAATCATCCGCTAGAAACCCCATGTTAAAATCCCTGACCCCTGCATCTACACGATCTTCTATGGCTTTGATACATTCTTTTGGGCTACCAGTTACACATAGGGCTTTGGCTAAATCTTCCGCTGATCGTTCTGGTGTGACGTATCGTTGTCCGACATTTTCAATTGCAATATTTAGTGCTTCATTTCTATCTTCGGAAATTGCTGTAGGCTGGTTCAACCCCCAGTGAAAATTGTCAAGATTCCTGCCAGCATTTAAAGCTATCTCCCTGATTCTATCATTAGTCGCTTTTAATCTACGGACTGTGAATAGGTATGGATACCAGCCGTCTCCTTCCAATGCTGCCCGTTTCATTGCGGCTTCGCTACGTCCGGCTACCCAGATGGGCGGATAAGGGGTTTGCATTGGCCGGGGCAGTAAAGTAGTATTTTGAAAATCAAAGAATCTACCTTTGTACGTTACAGATTCCTCGGTCCATAACCGTTTCATAATTTCTAACATTTCGTCTGTTCGGCGACCCCGGGTATTCACGGGTATGTCTAGTGCTTCGAATTCCGCGACCGTATCTCTCTGTCCACTAATGCCAATTCCAAAATCCAATCTTCCATTCGAAATCACATCTACACTGGCTATCAGTTTGGCCAGCATTACCGGATGGTAAAGAGGTATGATGACTATCCCTGTCATTACTCTTAACGTTCGTGTTGCTCCGGCTGCTGCTGCCATTGCAGGGATGGTAAGTAGCGTTGGCCTAGGAGGATTGCCGTCCATTACATGTTCTCCGGTGGTTATTCGGTCGAATCCAAGGGTTTCAGCGTAGTTAGCAAATTCTCCAACATCCCAGTAATTATCGACGCTTAGGTTGCAGCCAAAGGTTAATTTCGATGCTGGCATGTTTTCTCCATTCAGTTAAAGAATAATATTAAGCGTATTTATGTTCAATTCTAGAAATTTGGATTTGATATATTAAGAAAAACTGGTTTCCCAACTCGATATCAATTTATTTTCAATCTCGTACATTAACTATCGAAAGGTAGAGGTGGTGATTAAGAATGATCACCTATGTATCTTGGTAGGATAGCATGAGGTTGGTAATTACAGATAAAGTCTCATAGTTGATAGCTCCTGCCCATCTTCGAAATATAGCTCCGTCTGAGTTCATGAATATAGTCGTTGGCATTGTCAATACGTTAAAGCTTTTGAGGGCCTCCGAATCGTTGAAGCTACCATTCGGATATTCGATATTTAATGTCTCCATAAGCTGTATAGCTTCTTCGGCCGTACCAAGTCCGGTCTGTTCGCCGATATCTATCCCTATAATAGTTACTTTCCCTTTATGTAAATCGTAAAAACTTTGGAGTTCGGGCATTTCTGCCCTGCAAGGAGGGCACATAGCAGCCCAAAAATTGAGAATTATGGGACCGCCTTTTAAAGAGGAAATCTCGAGACTGTCGGTGTCGAAACGTCTATTATTGTTATAAAGATTTATAGAATAATTGCCCGTGTTATGTGCCGTGGCTGATGTTTTAGTAGAGACGTCATCGCTTGCAGATAGCTCGCCTAGTTCTAGTTTCTCTTTTATAGGATTAGCTGGGACAGTACAGCTTATTATGGAAAATATCAATAACGCCCATACTTGGATAAGTGTCAGCCTTGTTCTATTATTGGTGACCATCATTTTCTCTTGATTATCTAGATATGGTACCAAATGTAGTGTAACTAGAGATAGCAAAAAATGCGATTCCTAACTGTATTTGGTTAGCAAACAAAATATAGTCACTCAATATCTCAAGGTGTACAATCTCGGCAGCAGGTTCTAAATTATTGGTACGGAGGTTGATATGCGAATTCTTCTCATTGCGACTAACCGCCACAATCGCCTTCAGAGTCGTATGAATGCCCAACCACTGCCTATTGGATTAGCGTACATAGCCGGTCATATAAACCAGGACCGTCACGTACTAAAAGTCCTGGACCTGATGTTTTCCGGAGACGATTATCTTGATACTGTGGAAAGTACGGTAAGGGACTTTCAGCCGGACCTGGTAGGAATTTCCCTTAGAAATCTCAGTAATCATAGTTATTTGGACACGCAATGGGCCTTGCCAATAACTAAAAATGTGGTTGATCGGATTAGAGAAAACACTAAAGCGCCAGTTGTTTGTGGAGGGCCAGCTTTCAGCATTTTACCGAAAGAATGCCTCGAATATTTGGGAGTCGACTTGGGCTTAGCGGGTGATGCAGGTGAGACATTCTCAGAACTTGCTGATCGTATAGAAATAGGTGAACCTTCATATCATAATCTGCCTGGCTTGGTATACAGAGAAGGTTCCAAAGTATCATTTAATGGAGCAAGATGTTCCTCCTCATTTAGTAAACCCCCGCGTTTAGAAGAACTAGATATGGACAAGTATAGTCAAGCGGGGTTTGGCATAGGCGTATTGACTAAATTGGGAGGATTTTATTACCCGACATCTGAATCCTCAACGCAGACTGATGACGGCGCTTGGAGAGTGATTCGTCCGATAGAAGAAGTGGTGGCCGAGGTCAAAAATTTGGAACAACAGTTTGCTCTCCACAAAATTTTCTTTATAGATAACTGTTTTAATGTACCGACAATACATGCCAAATCCCTATGCAATGCACTTATAGATTCTGATGTTAAACTTCGTTGGAATACCTGTTTGGCTCCCTATAACTGTGATACGGAACTGATAGGGCTAATGAAACAGGCTGGCTGTGCATTGGTTCTGATGGGTGGTATGGGTGGAGATAGTCATGATGGGGCTGCTATAGGAGCCAAATTGGATCCCCTATTGCAAACTACCCGGCTTTGCGAAGAAGGTGGACTGCATTACACGATCTCTCAAAGATTTGGGGAACCTGGTGAAACCCGAGAAACAGTGGATCAAAAGTTGGAATTATTACGCAGTTTACAACCGGCCATGGCGAACCTCAGGGTTGGTGTAAGTCTGCTCCCAGGGACCAAAGAGGCTCAAATGGCGTTGTCTGAGGGTCTCATTGAGAACGAATCTGAATTGATAAAACCCACTTTCTATGTGGCTGAAGAAGTTAAAGATTGGATCGTAGAATATTTGCGGGAAGCAGCTGCTGTGATGCCTCGTTGGAACTTGGTGTAGTTATTATGAATATCGTAAAATTATCCCCAATTAACATTTACTTCTAAATGGCTTCGAAAAACCCCCAGAACGCCTTAGTCATGCAGTCTGGCGGCTGTACGCCCGTTTTGAATCAAAGCTTATCAGGGGTGGTGTCAACGGCCGCAGCCTCAAAATATTTTAGTACGGTGTACGGCTCGATTCATGGGCTGGAAGGAATTATAGAAAGTCAGTTTGTAGATCTGAC
>CAJXEF010000166.1 GCA_913052545.1 uncultured Chloroflexota bacterium | reverse complement strand
CACAGGCAAAATCTTTCTTGTCGGATATCAAAGAAGGAGTTGTTTACATATGTAAAGGGGAGCAGGTCATTCTTCACCTGATGATCTTGAGCCTGATTCCTAATGTTCTGCTGCATCCGGTATGGTTCATGTTTCCAATTTTCACCGTGGAAGTGTTGAAAGCGGGCCCAGATGTAGGGGGGTATTTACTGGCTATTACCGGTTTAGGCGGATTAATAGCTGCTTTGGTTATTTCGTCATTTGGATTTATCTTCAAGAAAGGTAAATTGGTGCTGGTCTCGGTCCTATTCAGTTCTATTACAGTGATAATATTCGCCCAGTCCCCACTGGTTCCGGTGGCTTTTGTGGTAATAGCGGCGATGGCCTTTTTTCAGTCTGGTTTTAGAACCACTAATGGTACGTTGATACAAACATTGGTACCTGATGAACTCAGATCTCGGGTTACTAGTTTGCAGAGTATAGGTATGGGATTAGTGCTATTTTCCAGTCTAGCTATCGGCTGGTTCGTAAGCTTAACCTCAGTCGTATTTGCTATCACAATTGTTGGTCTAGTGGGAGTGGGCTTGTCTCTAGCTATGATGTTGATACTGAAAAGGGTAGGGAGATTGGAATAACTCATACACTGAAAGGTTTATTTCTATCACTTTAATAACCTATGGTTTAACCGATTTTAAACTCTGATACATGCTCGGGTATAGATAGCCCGTGTAGATTTTTCGGATCTGGTTCGGGGGTTCCTATCTGCTGGACTATAGGAATTATTCCAGCCCAAATAGGTAAAGAATAATCGTCTTTTTCGTCTACGGAGTGACCAGTTCGCACTTTGGCCGACCCTTCATCTATTATCATAGACAGTACGGCGGTTGACTTGGATTCAGTTTCGGTCATTGGGCGTAATTGCGACCATCTGTTGGGGAACATAGAATCCATGAATGATTCTAACGCTTGATCCTTCTCCTTGCCTTTTAATGCTTCGGCGGTTCCGAACAGCATCACGGATCGGTAATTGGCAGAATGGTGCGATGCAGAACGGGCCAAGACAATTCCGTCGAAGTGAGTGACTGCTAGGCAGGCAGGCCTGTCAGCGATTTGTCTCAAAAACCTGCTTGCAGAAGATCCGTGCCAGAATATGCGGTTATCTTCTCGCCATTGGATAGTAGGAGTGACATATGGCCAGTCATCTATAATGTAGGATACGTGACAGAGTGGGGTGGAATCGATAATCGAATAAACCGTGTTCCGATCATAGGCTCCTCGTTCGTGCTTTCTTACCGTCGTGGTTTTTTTTGTTTTTCTTACCGAATCAATTTTCATTTGCATCTACCTTATGACTGTTCTTAAATCGAACGGTTAGCTCTTGATGTTGGTAGTATTATATCAACTGGACGGTTCAGTGTTAGAAGTAGCACACTTGGATAGTTCTTGGGATTAATGACCGATAATTTCATCGATAGGATAGGCGTTACATATGGCACAGATCGATAGTATTATTTTTGATCTAGATGGAACTCTGGTCGATAGCCAGCCGGCAGCTATTAGATCTACTACTGAAGCGCTAAGCAATTTTGGAATTCATATTACAGACGGCCAGGTTCGGGAACAATTTGGCGGTGGATCTCGCAAATTGCTGTGGTATTTCCTGGATAAGGATTTAGGTGAAGAGAAAGCAACTGAAATGATTGACCAAGCTATGAGGCTAAGGCTTGATTTGCAGGTGAGTTTTACCGATCAAGTGGTCCTTTTACCTAACGTCAAACGATTGCTAGACCTATTTAAAACCGGTAATTTTAAATTGGCGCTGGCGACTATGAGTTCCGGAGACGTAGTCCAACAGATATTGATACATCACGGTATGACAGATTATTTCGACCAGGTTGTGACAGCCGATGATGTAAGTAAAGTTAAACCAGATCCCGAAATTTTGATTAAAACAATAGGTTTACTTGGTGTCGATGCGGATAGAGCTTTATATTGCGGTGACTCGTCCCACGACTCGGAGGCGGCTTTTCAGTTAGGTATGCAGTTTGTGTTGATCGATTCAGGGCTTTATGTAAGGGGTAAAGCTCGGAAACTATTACGTACTTCGGTGGAACGGCGTGGTTACCCAGTTATAGGGTTAGATGAAATACTTACTATCAAAGAGTTTGTAGATAATCTTATTTGATTTCATTCAGCGGGGTCGTTTCGGATAGGTAAATACGGTGGAGAGATTTTTGAAGTTACCCAATCACAGAAGTTCCATTTTCTATGGGTGGTTTGTAGTAGCAGGATGTTCTTTAGTTGTGTTCGGCGTAACTGGAGGGTTATTTTCGTTTGGAGTTTTTTTACAGCCAATGACAGAGGACTTCGGTTGGAGCCGTGCCTCTTTGTCATTGGCTTTTGGTGTAACCTTCATGATATCCGGATTGCTTCGACCGCTAGCCGGGTATCTCGCTGATGTTTATAGCCCTAAAGTGACTGCCTTGATCGGTGTGGCGATCATGGGAACTACTCTTCTTCTGTTGCCCCTAGTAGATAATTTATTTCAGTTATATTCCATATTTATCGTCATGAGCATCGGGATCACATTCGGGACAGAACCCATTTTGATTAAGATCGTTAGCCAATGGTTTTACGAGAGACGAGGTCTCACACTGGGTTTGGTCAGCGGTTCTGGCTCTTTTGGCGGCATGATCTTGGTGCCGGCCACATCCACTGTGTTGGTTGCCCTTTCTTGGAAGGAGTCTTACTTGTTTTTGGGTGGAGTATTACTCATATTGGTTCTTCCAATTGGCGCTTGGTTAATCAAAAATCATCCTCAAGACTCTGGTTTATCCCCTTTTGGCCAATTGAGCGAGGACACATCGGAAGATGGTACAAAAACGTCAATCACCGATCAAACAGCCAAGATTGATACTACTTTCAAGGAAGCTTTAAGATCCTCTTTTTTCTGGAAATTGACCTTTGGGTATTTTGTTTGAGGTTATTCAATGAGCTTCGTGAACGCTCATTTTGTGACTTATGCGAGGGACCTTGGCTACCATCCTCTGGTGGCAGCAGGTGGTTTTAGCGTAATCGGAGCCTCGTCTATCTTGGGTGCACTCTTGCTGGGACATCTGTCGGATAAGTACGGGCGTCGTCCTTTTCTGGCCGTGTCGTATCAGTTAAGGTGTGTTGGATTTGTCATAGTGTTGTTATCTATGGGTATCCCTATAGTTGGTATACCATCTTTTGGTCTGGTTGCCTTGGTGGCAGGGATATTAATGGTGGGATTCTCTTGGAACTCGGTAGTTTCCATTACGGGAGCGTATGCTTCCGATCAATTTGGAGTCACTAACCTGGGTCGTATCTACGGCACCATGTTCGCAGTTATGCCATTCGGGTCGGGGCTGGGGGCTTATTCGGGTGGGATTTTATACGATGCGAGAGGCACATATGATGTGGCAATTTTGTGCAATATATTGTTATTAGCGGGTGCCCAGTTGTTTATTTGGACAATAAAGAACAAGGAAATTGCGATTCAAAAAAGTGTCACCGGATTGTCTTGAACTATATATATTATTAAAGGTGTAGAATAACCGGAACCCTAATAGATTAAGAACCGGTTCAATAGGAGGATAATCTTGATGGAGCCTGTAATTAGAAACGTAAGGTCTGTATTTGATGGGACACGCGCGAGATTGGTAAACTTAGATGATAATCCGCCGACCTGTACTATGACGTACTCCGAGATCCCGCCAGATGGGACAAGTTCTCATCACATCCATGAATGGGAGCACGAAGTTTACATAATCGAAGGCTCAGGCACTCTCATTTGCGATGGTAAAGAATATCCGGTAAAAGAAGGGGATGCGATGTTTATCCCGCCCAACGTTGACCATTACACCTTGAATAATGGCGGTGATGGCAATATACGTCGGATAGAAATTAATCCTTTAATTGCCGCACAGAGCGGTGGTGCACAAAACGACGGCGGTAAAGGCACAGGTCAACAGCCAGTTATTCGTAATTATAGTGAGTTGGACAGGAAAATTGGGCACGTCCTTCTTGGCGGTAAGGACGGAGCTACTAATTATGTGATGTTACACAATGATCCCATGGTACCAGGTGCTGTGAGTCATCCAGAAACTGGTGGACATACCCATGAATGGGAACATGTTGTGTATATGCTAGAAGGGACTGCAACGTTCGTATGCGATGGTAATAGCTACACGTTAACTGAAGGTGACGCTATGCTGGTGCCGCCCAATGCTCTACATCAATGGAAGAATGAATCGGCGGATCCTGTCATACGGGTTACGTATAATCCATCACGATCTGAGTCAGCTGAGCATTAATGCCGTGATCACAGAATCGGGAGCTATGCTTCTCGATTATTATTCATAGGATCTATAACAATCCGGAGGTCTCGATGATTTGAGGTCTTCGGATTTTTTATTCTCTCGGCACAGATAAACGTGTCAGAGATGTTTTGAGTCCTATAATTCAAAGA
>CAJXEF010000165.1 GCA_913052545.1 uncultured Chloroflexota bacterium | reverse complement strand
TTTACGTTATATTTTAAGTTATGGCTTAAGTGGAGGTGATTACGGATAATCAAAGCGATACCAAATGTGCTTTTGTGTTTCCGGGTCAAGGGTCGCAAAGCGTAGGCATGGGTTTGGGATTGTACAATGCTTCATCTGCTGCTCGAGAGGTTTTCGAAGAAGCTGATGATAGCTTAGGCTTTTCTTTGTCAGATTTGATATTCAATGGACCTTCGGGGGTTCTTCAGGATACTATAAATTCCCAGCCGGCTATCATGTTAGTCAGTATCGCATGTTGGAGAGCATGGCAGGAATACCTTGGGTTTGATACGAGTTTGCCTGAGTCGGTTGCAGGGCACAGCTTGGGAGAGTACACGTCTTTGGTTGTTTCTGGAGTCTTGAGTTTTACTGATGGTCTGCGATTGGTAAGAGAGAGAGGCCGTCTTATGCATGAAGCTGGGTTAGAAAGACCAGGAGGAATGGCAGCTATTATCGGCCTGGATGACTTTGCGTTAGAGCATATATGTGCAGAAACTGGAGTTGAACTCGCTAATATAAATTCCGATGAACAATTTGTAATTAGCGGCGATAAAATTGCCGTTGTTCGTGCTATGGACTTAGCGTCGGCTCAGGGTGCAAAAAAAACAATGTCTTTACCAGTCAGTGGTGCTTTTCATTCTTCTCTTATGGCTCAAGCGCAAGACGGATTAAAAGAAGCTATAACAGGCTTGGCATTGAGAGATCCGATAATTCCAGTTATTGCTAATTCTAGTGGTCGCCCTATGACTACAATGTCGGAAGTTAGAGAAGAATTGGTTCATGGGCTATGTCATTGTGTGCAATGGCGTAATTCTGTTAAATATATGGTCGGTACGGGGGTTTCCAAATTTGTTGAGTTTGGCCCCGCTCGAGTATTGACCAGCTTAATTAAGAGAATAGACAAGGATGTTCAAGCTGTCACACTGTCCGATTTGGAATCAATAAAAAAATCCTCGTACTTTGAAAATTAACTGCGAAAGAGTTGGGTTGGTTGGGAGATGGCTAACGTTATACAATTACGAAGAAAGGCTCGTATCGTAGCTCTTCAAGCTCTTTTTGCAGGAGACTTCAAAAGCAATCTAGCTCAGATATCATTGGATTGGCTATTGGCCGAGGAACCACTTCCATCTAAATATAAAATATTCGCTGAAGAGTTATTGGAAGGAGTTGAATTATATAAGGATGCATTGGATAAGATAATATCTAGTTTCGCCACAGCTTGGCCTGTTGAACAACTTCCAATGGTAGATCGGAACATACTGCGCGTAGCACTCTTTGAATTGAAAAACCATGTCCAAACTCCTAGAAAAACTGTTATAACTGAGGCTGTTGAATTAGGGAAAATGTTTGGTAGTGATAGTTCTGGGAAGTTTATTAATGGTGTGCTTGGATCTGTTGTATCTGATATCGGGATGAGGGAGTTGGTGCCTGATGGTACCTAAAGGGAGATGATGGTTTGTCCACAGTTTATGATAGGGTGAAGTCAATAGTAGTAGACAAATTAGACGTTGATGCGGATCAAGTATCAGAAAGGTCCTCTTTTTCAGAGGATTTAAATGCTGATTCATTGGATCTAGTAGAGTTGATAATGGCGTTCGAGGAGGAATTTACCTCTGATGGTAATCAGGTGGAAATTTCTGATGAAGATGCCGGTCAAATTCAAACTTTGAATGATGCTGTGTTATATTTGAAGAATCTAGGTATTAACGACGAATAGCTTTTGCGGCTTCGAACAATTGCTATTGGATCTACATTGTTAGAGTAACGATCAACGCTACGTCACAGTAGGTAGCATATTATAATCGACCTGTTCGTATTTGGAGCGACATGGGGGTTTAGATGGAAAGCTTAGGTGACATAGCTCTCCTTGTATCGCAGTGTAATGACTGTGCCCTGCATCTTGGCCGCACTAATACAGTTCCTGGTGAAGGATGTCATTCTGCTGAAATAATGCTGATCGGTGAAGGGCCTGGTGCCAGGGAAGACCAGGAGGGGAGACCGTTTGTTGGACCGGCAGGCCAATTTTTGGAACAATTATTGAGTTCCATTGGGCTGAGTCGGTCAGACGTATTCATAGCCAATATGGTTAAATGTAGGCCTCCGAACAATAGGGATCCATTTCCCGAAGAATTACAGGCTTGTTCTAAATATTTGGATAAACAAATAGAGTTGGTTAACCCACTATTGATTGTAACCCTAGGGAGGTTTTCTCTATCTCGGTTTTTTCCTGGAGAGACCATGGGTATGGCAAGAGGTAAATTAAGGGAATATAAAGGCCGTAATATCCTACCTATCATGCATCCGGCTGCTGCATTATATAGACCAGATAACAAAGTTGCTATTATGAATGATTTTGGGTTAATTCCGGCAATGTTATCTATCTTAGGTCAGGCATCAGGTAAAACTACCGCACCGACAATTAACGAAGTGCTACCTCCTGAGCAGTTGACGCTATTCTAACAATGGCGTTCGGTATCTCTAAAGGGTGTCAGTTCGCTTGTTTGAAATCTATTGCAAAGAGTAATTCACTTTATTTGTGGAGGTTAAATCGACAAGTTTAATAGCTCTTTAAGAATAATCCCACTCGGGGGCCTTGGGGAAATTGGTAAAAATTTGATGGTCATCGAGTTCGGGGTGGACATAATTGTAATTGATTGTGGAGTTCAATTCCCGACAGAAGAGATGCTCGGGATCGATTTCGTTATACCTAATATTGCGTATTTGGAAGATAACTTAGATAGAATTAGAGGGATACTTATAACTCATGGGCATGAAGACCACATTGGGGCTTTACCTTTTGTTTTACCTAGTCTTCAAACGCCCGTTTACTCACCACTATTTGCTCATGCATTGATAAGGGCTAAATTACTTGAGTATCCAGAATGTAATAACGCTGAGTTGTATCCAATAACACCTGGTATACCGTATGATTTCGGATCTAGTTTTCAGGTTACTTGGTTTCAAGTGACACATAGTATTCCGGATGCTATGGGATTAATAATTGAAACACCTATAGGTACTGTCATTCACACAGGGGATTTCAAATTAGATAATACTCCCGTAGATGGTAAAACTATGGATCTGAGTAGATTAGCGTCATATGGCTCTAATGGTGTGTTGCTACTTTGTTCGGATTCTACCTATGCTGAAGTGGAAGGCTTTACCCTTTCAGAAAGCTTAATGCAGGATGCCTTCCACCAATCTTTTGGCGAGGCTCCGGGTCGAATATTAATAGCCACTTTTGCCTCTTTAATATCTAGGATACAACAAATAGTTGATGTGTCTAATAGGTATAACAGAAAGATCTGTTTTATTGGGCGAAGTATGGTCGATAATGTGTCCATGGCTAGGAGGATGGGATACTTGAAGATTCCGTCAGATGTTATTGTGACACTTAATGAATCAAAGTCATTGTCTTCGGAACAAGTAGTATATGTCACTACTGGTAGTCAAGGAGAACCTAGATCAGCATTGTCTCGTATAGCTAATCGGGATCATAGGGACATCGCGATTCAAGAAAATGATACAGTAATTTTATCTGCTTCTCCTATACCTGGCAATGAATTATTAGTGAACCGCAACATAGATAATTTATTGCGACAGGGAGCTAAGGTTTTGTATGATAAAAATGCTTTTGTACATGTTCATGGGCACGGTAGTCGTGAAGAACTCAAGATCATATTAAACCTGATTAAACCGGACTATTTTATACCGGTCCATGGAGAATATAGACATCTAATGGCACATGCTGGTATAGCCTGGCATCTTGGTGTGGCGGATAAGGGAATATATGTATTAGAAGATGGGGACGTTTTAGAGATTTCTGAATCAGCGGCTGGTGTTACAGGTTCCGTTTCTGCAGATCCTGTCTTTATTGATGGGAGCTTAATGCTTGCAGCGGGAAGCTCGGTACTTGATGATAGACAAAGTCTATCTAATTATGGGGTAATAACGATAGTTTTAACGATAGATGAATCTCAACGTAAAATAATAGATAATCCCAAAGTGCTTTCTAGTGGTTTCATGGGCATTAATGAGACTAAATCGGTATTCTCCACATTGGGGACTCAAGTGAAAGAATCATTCTCCATATCAGTTGACGTTTGGGATGATTTGGAAATCATGAAATCGAAACTCAAAGAAATTGTACGTGTATATCTATTTAGTAAAACTCGCCGACAGCCTATTATTATTCCTATAATCAAAAAGATATAATCATTTCAGATCAATCCTTATAGTAAGTTGCACAAAACTACAGGGGCGTATAGCTGTCCTTATCAGGTTTCGTTAGCTGAGTTTAGGGAATATTTGTTAAATGTAGATCGGTGGTTGAGGTGTTCATGTTTCGTTTAGCCCCTAGATACATATCGCCTTTACTCCAGTGGTTTCGGCCTAAAGTGATGGCTGATTTATTTGTTTTAACCATATGTCTAAGCTCGGTTTGTCTTTTTTGGATTTCTGACGGGTTTCAAATTTGGATGGTTACATCCTTGGGCTTTGGTTGGATACCTATTCTGGTCTTCCTAACCTCAGTCGGTCTTTCTATAAGATATGCTCCGATCTTGCTATTACGATACTGGAGATGGTGGGC
>CAJXEF010000164.1 GCA_913052545.1 uncultured Chloroflexota bacterium | reverse complement strand
CCTGTAAGATCAGATTTATAGTGATCCGTATCTTTAGCAGCCTCCAAGCATTCTATATTTCCTACCTTTGGGAAAACCGGGCCATCGACTCGCCGTGTACCTTCTTCTGAACCATTTATCAATCGAAACTCTACTGCATCGATACCAAGTTTGCCGCATATTTCATCTACGACCTGTTCAGCCGCAAATGCAGCGTTTGGAGCCGCAGGAGCTCTATAAGCTGCTGTCTTGGGTTTATTGACCACTACATCGTATCCGTCTACCAAGGCGTTATCTATCTTGTAGGGTGCAAATATGCATTGGGCTCCAGCGGATACCATAGACCCAGGAAAAGCTCCTGCCTCGTATGCCAAATATGCTTCAGCAGCAGTTATCTTCCCTTCTTTAGTCGCTCCAATTTTTACTTTCATATAAGTCCCTGAAGTGGGTCCGGTACTTTGAAAAATATCGGACCGGGGCATCACCAGCTTGACGGGTTGTCCAGTCTTTTTCGAAAGTAAGGCAGCCATCGGCTCTAGATATATCGGTATCTTACCTCCAAACCCTCCACCGATTTCCATTGGTATCACTTTGATTTGAGACACAGGAAGATCTAAAACAGTTGACAACGCCTCTCTCGCGGTAAAAGCACCTTGAGTGCTGGTCCAAATAGTCAGCTGGCCATCCACGTTCCATAAAGCTGTTGCATTCTGTGGCTCTATATAACCCTGGTGCACCGTCGCAGTTCTAAATTCACGTTCTACTATCACGTCTGCTGCTGCGAATCCTTCTTTAACATCCCCAACTTCGTGTCGTATATGTGCAGCAATGTTACTGACATTATCAGTTTTTTCACCTAGTTCTGTAGTTGTAAGTTCGTCATGAAGTAAAGTTGCTCCATTTTCCATGGCAGCCCTAACGTCAATCATTGGAGGTAGCACATCATATTGTACTTCAATCAAATCTGCAGCTATATCCGCTATGTGTTGGCTAGAAGCAGCTACTGCTGCGACAGCATGACCTTTATATAAGGCTTTCGTTTGAGCCATTAAATTGTCGCTGGCAAAGCGTTTGCTCCTGTCTACATCTGCCATTTGCGTCAATGGCATATCGTTAGCCGTAATTACAGCTCGGACGCCCGGGTAAGCCAGTGCTTTACTAACGTCAATAGACTTAATTTGGGCGTGGGCATGTGGGCTTCGGAGTACCTGACCAAAAAGAAGTCCGGTCATTTGGACATCTACTCCATATTTAGCCCTTCCTGTTACCTTGTCTGCCCCGTCATGGCGTATTGGTCTGGTTCCTACTACTTTATAATTCGTGTTAGACAGCACCACATTAGCCATAATTAGATACCTCAATTTAATTTTCTGTTAACTTTTATACCACCTTAATATCCTCAGATTCTACCATAGGGGAAGCTCTGTTACTAACAAACTCCATATCGCATGTTTATTTGCATAGGTGAGGATTTGGCATTTAATTAAACCAACCTAATCAAACACGATATACACTCAAAGCCACCCAAGTTATACTCCACCTTAATATTTTGACCAACATCCCTATCGATTCGGGAGTAAATATGCAGCCTTTAGATGACATTCGGGTTCTAGGGGTAACCGTTTTCTTAGCAGGTCCGTATTTAAGCATGAACCTAGCAAGATTAGGTGCCGAAGTTATTAAAGTCGAAGTACCTGAACGAGGAGACCCCGTACGAGGAAATGGACCATTCGCCGGTCCCGGCGGCATCCATGATTACAGGGAAAGCGATCAAGATATCTCCACACGATTTTTAAAACGTACCCAGGGAGTAAAAAGTGTCACTTTAAATCTAAAAGACCCAGATGGTCGTCAAATGTTTCTAGACATAGCCAAACAAAGCGACATAGTATTAGAAAATTTAGCGCCTGGGTCAATGCAAAGACTGGGATTAGGATATTCGGACATTTCAACAGTCAACCCTGAAATCATCTATTGTTCTATATCTGGATATGGCCAATCTGGCCAATATGCAGACAAACCCGCACATGACCCTCAAATACAGGGAATGAGTGGACTTATGGATATTAACGGCGATCCTGATGGAGCGCCAACTAAAGTAGGTTTTTATATCGGGGATTTAGTAACTCCTCTATTCGCCGCCTATTCAATCATGGGAGCATTACGGCATAAAGAACGGACTGGGGTTGGCCAACATTTGGATGTATCCATGATGGACACTTTAACTTCTCTAATGTTCATGGAAAATCTGGAGGAAGACCTAGACGCCGGGCTACCATTACGTACTGGAAACCTAAGTAGAAGTGGTCCAACAGGCCTTTACCACGCAATTGACGCAGATATTATTTTGACCGCGGCGAGCGATGACCAATGGCGCAGATTAACAATAGCACTAGAAGCCCCTGAATTACTGGAGAATCCTAAATTAAACAGCTACCAAGATAGGACCATTAATGTTGAACTGGCTCGCCAGGAAATTCAAAACAGAATAGGAGTGTTAACTCGATCGCAGGCCATAAAGAAATTGGAAAAGGCCGATGTTCCCTGTGGACCGGTAAGGACAGTGTCCGAAGTGACAGAAGATGCGCATTTCGCAAATAGAGGATCCCTACAACCCCTGAAACATGGCACGTTGGATCAGCCAGTCAAAGGAATAGCCTCTGGATTCCCAGTGTTATTCTCAGCTGGAAAACTACCAGAATTAGAAGGAGCTCCCACTCTTGGTATGCATAACCGTGAAATATACGGAAAACTATTAGGATTACAAGACGACAAACTAGAAGAATTGACCAAAAGGGGAGTCATTTAGTTACAACCGGACATAGATTTACGAAGGAAACCAAGATCCAGATCCTCTTTAATATTTTTCAAAACTATTCAGGTTTAAAGCGGTAAAATATCCGTTTAATTAGACCCTATTATTTCCTCCTTATACAAGTCCAGTGCACACAATATCTAGACCTAATACTTAAAACAATTGGGGTAAGCCGTGAGAATAAAATCCAAACCATTACGTTCAGTTTTATTTGTACCAGGCAATAAAGAGGATTGGATGCGAAAAGCTCCTCAATATGGGTCAGATGCGCTGATATTAGATTTAGAGGACTCGGTCCCAGAGGAGGGAAAATCAGAAGCTAGGTTATTAGTTAGAAAAATGGCAGAGGAACTCGGGAAAGCCGGAGTAACTCTGTTCATTCGAGTCAATCGACTTGAAACTGGACTGACTGGTCTCGATCTAGAAGCAGTAACTTGCCCGCATGTTTATGGAATTCTATTGCCCAAAGTGGAGAGCCCATCCGACGTAGTAGAAGTAGATCATCTGCTCTCTTTCTTTGAAAAGAAGGCCGGTATGGATCAGAACCAAATACGCATAGATCCGGCCTTGGAAACCGCTCAAGGAATCCGGCAATCGTTTGATATTGCGATGGCATCGGATCGAGTTGCGCACATGGGTGGAAGCGGAGGGAAAGGTGGTGATACTGCTAGATCAATCGGATTTACATGGACGGCAGAAGGACTTGAAACCTTGTTCATCAAATCCAAGGTATTGGTAGACTCCCGTGCAGCCGGCATTGAATATCCAATAAGTGGAGGTTGGTTTGATATCCATGATTTAGACGGATTACACAACCTAGCTATACAGCTAAAGCAATTGGGATACACCGGAATGAACCTTATTCACCCCAGCCACGTCCCAATTGTCAATCAGGTTTTTACTCCTACCGAAGGAGAAATAGCACACTGGCAAGGCCTAGTTAAAGCTATGGATGAACGTAGGAAACAAGGTAGCGCAGTAGTCACGTATGGAGGAGACATGGTTGACGTAGCACATGAAGAAACAGCCAAAACTATGCTGGCTATGGTAGAAGAATGGGGTATTTTGGACAGGACGGCATAATCTTCTTTTTTCCTGTTCTCAACCGTGATGCATAAAAACTGATAGACTTATTGTAACTTATCAAAAAGAGGTGATTATGGCTGACAAAAAGGGGACTGGCCTCATGATGGTTTGGGTGGATGTTCCATCCGAACGTGAAGAAGAATTTAATCACTGGTACAACGAAGAACATCTGCCAGAGTTATTAGCCGTGCCCGGAGTATTAAACGCAGCTCGTTACGAAGCTGTGATGAGCGGGCCTAAACACCTAGCCTGTTATGAACTGGAGAGCCCATCAGTGGTAGAAACAAGCGCATTTACCGGTAGAACACCTACTGAGTGGGCTCAAAAAATCGGCCCACGTGTCATAGGCAGTAATTTAATTAACAACGTATATCAAATGATCCACCCTACAGATCTAAATCCGGACATCTCCGGTTCCGACATGGCCCAGGCACTACAAATAGGGCGAATGGACATATCTCCTGAGAACTCAGATGAATGGAACAAATGGTACAGCGGAGTCTACGTACCCAATTACGAAAAAGTTCCCGGTTGCACAAGAGGTAGACGGTGGAAAGCCGTAAAAGGACAACCTAGTTACGCAGTGGTTTACGAGTTTGAACATGAGAAAGTATCGGAAAGTGCGGAATGGTTAGCGCAGAGAGATATTAACTCTGATAACGCACGTATGAGAGATTTAATGACTCACGCCACGGGCTCTCCGGGGATTTGGAAAAAAACATTCCAGATTTAAATAAC
>CAJXEF010000163.1 GCA_913052545.1 uncultured Chloroflexota bacterium | reverse complement strand
CCAGGGAACCATATATCTGGGTGAGGTTTTTGCATGGGTACAACCCAGGGGTTAACGACTCGATAATTATAGTGGTTTCCTTCATATCGAAATGGTCCTGGTTGAGTCCAACACTTAATTATGAGGTCATGGGCCTCTTCGAATCTAGTTCGATTTTCAGTCGGATCGATGCCTGCTTGCAGGGTTTCTACAGCAGTTCCTCTCACAAAACCAGATATTATTCGACCGCCCGAGTAGCAATCGAGCATAGCAATTTCTTCGGCCATCCTAATTGGGTCATTAACGGCGATTACATTACCCAATATGGCTATCTTAACTTTCTTGGTCAGCTTAGAAATTACAGCAGCATCCAAGTTCACTGCGGGCTTCATACACCAATACGATGCGTGATGTTCATTGCTCATAATCCCGTCAAAATTGACCTCGTCCGCTAGCTGATACTGTTCATGATATTGGTTATATAAAACGCTTGCCTTTTCGGGATCAAAAAACGTGTTTGGGAAACCTAGTCGACCTGAATCATATTGTGCTAGGTCCTCGCTTTTCACGTGGCCATATGGTTGCTCCGAAAACCAATAAATCTCAGTATGCTCCTTTGGACGTGCTAATTGGTCAACCATATCTTCTCCTCAAATCACCAGAATCTCGACAACTGAAATATCGGTAAAAACACTTGGTACCGCATGATTTTACGGTTTAATATACTAACAATCCTTTATTAGACGTTTTTGTCACCCCTAATAAATCAATCGAGACATATTAATTCACATCACCCTCAATATAAGCATATTATAGTATTTGCAATTGGCATTCGCAAACCTTTTAAATTAATATATTGTTAAGGGTTACAAATCAGGATGTAATATGTCTTATATTGGGTATCTAAGGAGGTTATATAGTGGCAATCACTCTCAGCGATGCGAATAGAATGGTCGGAGCAGCTATACGAGAGGCTGAAAACCTGGGTATTAATCTGAGTGTGGCAGTATGCGATGGCGGAGGCCATTTACTCGCTTTCAACAGAATGGAAGGAGCGATATTCATTAGTGCTGTTGCCGCACAAGGAAAGGCAATCGGGGCTGCCGGATTTGGACGAGAAAGTAGTGCTATTTCAGGAGACTCACCTGTAATCCAAGCTCTCATCTCCAGCCAATCAGGCCGAATCATTCCCGCACAAGGAGCAGTGCCGATAATGCAAGGCGGTGTTGTGGTAGGAGCTATTGGTGGAAGCGGAGGAACTGCTCAGCAAGACGAAGACTGCGCTCGGGTCGGACTAGCAGCTTTATAATCGGAACCTGTTAAAGAATCATACGAGCAGGCAGAAAATAAATACACCACCGATATAATAATCTGTGGTGTATCCTTACCTGTACTTTCAACGAACTGAGATTTTATCACGCCTGTTGAGCGGAAACTGACAGCATCAAAAGCTATAGAGGTCCGCCGTCATACATTGCTCCATGCTTTTTAAAAACCTGCATACGTTGACGAGAGCATTCAATTACGAACACTCTACCATCGTCATCTACTTCAACGCCGATCGGGCCGTGGAAAAGTTTCTCCCTTTCTTCTAAGCCCTGAGCTAACTCCCTACCTTTAACCATCATTGGTTCCAATTCAACGCGCTGTCTACCCCATTTTGACAATGTAGCCTCTCCCAGAAGTTTTGTAATGAAGTTACCCTGGGAATCAAATACTTGCAATCGGTCGTTTTTAAAATCTGTTACGTAAATGAGACCATCTTTATCAACTGCCACACTGGTAGGCCTGAAAAATTCGCCGTCTGCTTGGCCAGGAGCCCCAAATTTCATGAGAAATTCGCCCTTAGGTCCAAACTTCTGAATCCTATCATTACGCCAATCGGCTATGTATATATCACCATTCTGATCAATCTCTATTCCCCAGGGGTAATTTAATTCCCCATCCCCAGTGCCATGGGTACCAAACGAGAACAAGAAACATCCTTCTTTGGTAAATATCTGGATCCGATGATTGGCACTATCAACTAGATACAGATTATCCTGTTTGTCAAAAGCCAGCCCGGAAGGACGATCTATTTCCCCATCAGAGCTACCCTTGATTCCCCATTTAGAAAAACAGTTACCTTCCTTATCGAACACTGATATCCGATTCAACCATTCATCCGCCACATAGGCATTTCCGGAACTATCCAACGTAACTGACGTAGGCCACATAAAGCTACCATCGGGAGCAGAATCGTTGGCATCCTCTGGATGTACTTTACATCCAAACTCTCTTATCAATTCCTCTTCCAGATTAAATACTGTAACTCGTTTGCAGGGGAAGAATGCTGGTGTTTCCGAGCCGCGATTAAGAACATATAACAAACCATCGTCGTCTCGTGTAATCGCCACTGGGTAAAAGAACCCAGTCCCGCTGCGGTTTTCTTGTCGCCCAATAGTATGGCTGTATTGAAATGTTATTGGCGCTATCTCTGTAACCATATTACCTCGCATCAGTACTTTCAACACGTTTGCATCTCGTTCAACGCAATGACGTATAAAGTCTAAGTCATATCAATAATTACTTTATGAAATCAAATTGTTCAAATTGGCCACCTAGAACTGGATTCGCATCTACACCCATCCATTTCTCCAAGAGAGTAGCGTAGGTACCACGGAAATCATTATTCCATTGTAAATCACCCTGATCTAGCTTATCAGGCTCGAGGGAAGGATATTCTCCGTAGAGCCCTCCCTTAACTGAGTCACCTATAACAAACGCGACGCTTCCAGAACCATGATCGGTTCCCGATCCATTCTCTTGTACTCGTCTACCAAATTCTGTAAACATCAGCATAACCACTTCTTCGTTAGCATGATGTTCCTTCAAATCTTCGTAGAAATCCGATACCGCGTTTGATACATCTCCCCACAATTTGGGCATCGTAATATTTTCATTAGCGTGTGTATCAAAAGTGCCTGGGTTAACTCCGGTGTACAATACTCGGGTTCCGAAGCCTGCGATATGAACCTGCGCAATATTTTTTAACCACTGGGCAAATAGACTCCCGCCGTATTCGACACTTGAGGAGTAAGTCTTGGGCGCTGTGCTCAATATATCAGCACCTTTTAGAGCGTCCAAACCCGTTTGAGACAAATAGTCATTCACCGCACCACTCCCAATCATAGGAGAATACATTCGTCCGAATATATCTAATGCCTGCGTCCTATCCTGTTTGTCTTCGATTCCGGTGAGAACACCATAATTACTTAGATCACCTACAGAAGCTACAGATACACCCGGAGCAGCTAAAGCTCGTGGTAGGCCTCGACCGAAATTCACGGCAGTCAATATATTTTCCTTGTCTGGATCTAGGTCACGTATGGCTCTACCCAACCAGCCGTCAGTAATCATCTTATCCGGTTCCGCCGTATGCCATATGTCCATGGAACGGAAGTGTGATCTAATTGGATTAGGATATCCAATACCCTGAAGGACCGCCACTTTACCCTGGTCGTACATATTTTTTATAGGCGCCATTGCGGGATGGAAACCCACTTTATCATCTACAGCCAAAACCTCTTCCGGCAGTATCCTCAAAACTTGCCTGTAGTCAGCATAATGCGGATCACTATATGGTATAAACGTATTTAGAGCGTCGTATGCTCCAGACATCTGGAGTATCACCAAAACTGGATCTTTTTTGTTGGTGGTCATGCTTTCTCCTTATCTATAACTAAATGTTATGCGTAAAGATATTCTTTGGTTGCGACTATCATTTGCAAAATTTGAGCTGCTTCACCTGGGAACCCTTTAGTGTTAGTAGATATGTCTCCATTTTTGCCAGCATGTTCTATCAACATATTGTAGTTCTCCATGGACAACTCGTAATGCCCAAGTAATCTCAGGCACCCATCTACTAATTCCTTAGGGGTCAGCGTAGCACCCTCGGCGATTAACGTTTGGACTAAGTCCTGTACACCAGGATAACTAACGTCGCCTACATAATCAGCGATAAAGTTAATCCTGCGGACTAAAGTCCCTCCATCAATCCATTCTTTCCCTGTGTGCCATCCCTCAACCGATGGTGGATTTAAAATCTCTTGTCCCATGTGCTTCATTTCTTCGAATATAGATTCGAAACCAGGTTTCGGATATGACCAATCTCCGACTAACCTGAGTGTCCCAATTACTGTCTCAATAGGACCCTTTATCCTAGAAAACCTGGTATTTTTAAAAGCATCGGAATTAAGGAGCACCCTTAACATAGATCGGATGTCATATCCAGACCTAAAATATTCCTCTTCCAGCATCTGTATAGTTTTCGGATCCTGAACAGGAGTGTCCATCCATGCTGGAACCTGAGCTTCATCAGCAACAAAGAAATTGTATAGATGTCTAGACAAGAATCGCGCAGTGGCAGGCTGTTTTACTATGATATCTATGATATCTTCACCATCGAAATTACCGGTATGCCCCAAGAAAGTTTTTTCCCCTTCATCGTGATCACCCGGGTTGTAGACAAACTGAGCAGGGTACCGACCATATGGTTGACCGGGTATGTTGTTACCGATAGTCCATCCTGTGAACGCCCTAGAACATTCCTTCACATCATCTTCGGTATAGTTGAATTCCCCATCCATACCGACACCCATCGAGAAGAGTTCAAGTAGTTCTCTTCCATAGTTCTCGTTGATAGCTT
>CAJXEF010000162.1 GCA_913052545.1 uncultured Chloroflexota bacterium | reverse complement strand
TGCGAGCAGACGGGATGATTCTAGCAACTGCGACAGGGAGCACTGGATACAATCTGGCAGTGGGAGGGCCGATACTTGATCCGTTATCGGAATCATTGGTTTTAAAACCTATCGCTGCGCATGTAGGTTTATCAGCCTCTCTAGTGCTAGATCCCTCTGTTCAAGTTGGACTGCACCTTGAAGGAGCGCAAGATGCCGTTTTAAGTGTTGATGGTTTCGAGGATTTGCCAATGAAACCCGGGGATTGGGTCAAGGTCGAACAAAGTCCATTAAAAACCAAATTTTTGCGTTCCATGCCCCACTCCCATTTCTATGCCACCTTGACACGTCGGCTAGGATTCAGCGTTAGAGGACGGTGAATGTAATTATGGCAGAAGAAACAACTAAAGAACCTACCATAGAAAGCAAAATAGTATACAAAGGGCGAATATTAGACTTAAAGGTGGATACTATTGTATTGCCGAGTGGTAGACAGACTACTAGAGAAATAGCAGAGCATGACAATTCAGTTTGCATGGTGCCAATTGATGAAAACGGCGATGTGTTGCTAGTTAGGCAATATAGGAAAGCTGTAGAATCCGATTTGCTAGAGGTTCCTGCTGGCGGTATTGAAGAAAACGAAACACCCGAGGAAGCAGTTCTTAGGGAATTGCAAGAAGAGATAGGGTACACTGCAGGGGACGTTCAAGCGTTGGCTGGATTCTGGGTGTCTCCTGGTTGGTGTACAGAATATATGTATTCGTATTTGGCTACAGCATTAAGTCCTGCTAAATTGGACGCGGATTTCGATGAAAACATAACTGTGGTAAGGGCCCCCCTAGATAGCATTATGGGATTAATAGCTGAAGGCGAAATACAAGATGCCAAGAGCATAGCTTCGCTGTTATTGGCGATGCAGCATCTGCGTAAAATTGCCTAGTTGGTTATTTGGATCAACGAAAGTAACTATTGAGGCTACGGAAGATATTTTCAATATAGCAAGAGGTTAAGAATGTTGGAACATGATGTGTTAATTATTGGAGCTGGATTAGCAGGAATGCGGGCTGCCATTGCAGCGAAAGCAGGCGGTGCTAATGCTGCAATAATCAGTAAAGTACACCCCGTACGAAGCCATTCAAACGCTGCCCAGGGGGGTATAAACGCTGCTCTTACAGACCGTGGCGATAGTTGGGAAGACCATGCTTATGACACTGTCAAAGGTAGTGATTTTCTGGGAGATCAGGATGCTATTGAAGTGATGTGCAGGGCGGCTGGGAAATCCTTAATAGATATGGAGCACATGGGTGTTACGTTCAGTCGAGATGATGAAGGTAAGCTAGGTACTCGTAATTTTGGCGGTCAGCCAATAGCTCGGACGTTTTTCGTAGGGGACTTTACTGGGCAGGCACTTTTACATGTAATGTTTGAACAGCTAGTCAAATCTGGCGTCCAGAGCTATGAAGAGTGGTTTGTCACTTCGTTAATCCAAGACGGGGAGCAAATAGTTGGGGTACTAGCACTTGAGATTAAGACCGGACAGTTGCATGCGATTCGCGCTAAGACAGTTATATTTTGTACCGGTGGATGTGGACGACTGTTTGAGCCCAGCACTAACGCACTAATAGTCACAGGAGATGGCATGGGTTTGGCCTACAATGCTGGAGCTCAATTAATGGATATGGAGATGGTGCAATACCACCCCACCACATTGGCAGGTAGCGGGGTGTTAATATCCGAGGCTGCACGTGGAGAGGGGGCCTATTTAAGAGATAAAGACGGCAATAGATTTATGGAAAAGTATGCACCTAATATGATGGAGCTTGCTTCAAGGGACGTGGTTTCGAGATCTGAGCAAACCGAAATAAATGCTGGCAATGGGGTAAACGGGTGTGTCTATCTGGATTGCACACACCTGGGTGAAGCCTTGATTATGGAAAAGCTCAGTCAAATTAGGGAACTCGGCATTGATTTGGCTGGTGCAGATATGATCAAAGAGCCTATACCAATCCGCCCCGGAATGCACTATATCATGGGTGGTATCAAAACAGACATCGATGGCCGAACTAATGTCGCTGGGGTATATGCAGCAGGAGAATGTGCTAACGTTAGTGTCCATGGTGGTAATCGCTTGGGTGCCAATTCTCTCCTAGATACAATAGTCTTTGGGGAACGTTCTGGCAGACATGCTGCCGAAGCCGCAAATAGTATGGACTTTGTAGAATTCAACGAAACTGATGTTGTTAGAAAAGAAGAAGCACGTATTCAGCAGATATTAGACCGTCCAGACAATGGCGACCGTTGGGGCAGCATCCGCCAGGATTTAGGTGATTCGATGAACAAGAATTTAGCGGTCTATCGTGACCATGCTGGGATGCAGGAAACGTTAGATCTGATACCCCAACTAAAAAATAGGTATACCAATGTCCCTGTGCAAAATAAAGGTAGAGTTTTCAACACCGATCTAGTGTTTGCCTTGGAACTCGGGTATATGTTGGATTGTGGTGAGGCCATAGCTGCATCTGCTTTGGAACGGAAGGAAAGCCGCGGTGCTCAAGCAAGAACTGATTTTCCGTCCAGAGATGATGATAATTGGTTGAAGCACATTACGGTAACAAAAGGAGAACGGGGGCCAGAGCTCGGCACATTGCCGGTTACTATAACGAAATGGACTCCCGAGGAGCGTAAGTACTGATATATGGATGTAAAAGTAAAAATTCGACGGTATGACCCAGATACTGAATCGCCGGTTTCTTACTGGGAAGAGTTTTCATTGGCTGTCCCAGAGACAGCTACTGTTCTGGATGCCTTAATCCAAATTAGGGAAGATATGGACGGGACATTGAGTTTGAGATGTTCTTGTCGAAGTGCTATTTGTGGATCGTGTGCCATGCGGGTCAACGGCCATGCTGTTTTGGCTTGCCAGACCAAAGCGTCTGAATCACTTGATAGTGACGGGGTGATAACTGTTGAGCCTGCTGGTGTCATGCCTGTAATGAAGGATCTGGTCGTTAATTTTGATCCCTTCTGGGACAAAATTCGCGCTGTGGAACCTTACCTTCAGCCTCAAGGAGCAGAACCTGAAGGTGAATATATAGCTTCGAATGAATCAATGCTCCATCTTTCCGGTGTCACTGCATGTATTATGTGCGGGGCTTGTGTATCTGATTGTACTGTTTTGGAGGTTGATCCAACATTCTTAGGCCCGGCCGCATTAGCCAAGGCTTACAGATTTACCGCTGACCCACGCGATGGGGATTCTCAAGGTGTATCACAGCGTAGGTTAGAACAACTAAGCTTGCCTTCCGGAATGTGGGATTGCACCAGATGTAATGAATGTGTGCAAGCCTGTCCTAAGGGAGTTGCTCCTATGGACCGGATAATGAGTCTGCGGGAACAAGCGATGGAAGTGGGTCTAGGCAATAATAACGGAGCACGGCATGCAGAGGCCTTCACTGAATTGGTGGCACATTCTGGAAGATTGGATGAACTCAGATTGCCGGTTAAAACGGTTGGTATCTTTAATATCCCGGCGCTTCTCAGTTTTGTTCCGATTGGATTAAGGGCAATGACTCATGGCAAGTTGCCTCCGCTCTTGCATAAGAGCGTTTCAAATGTCCAAAATATAAGAAGGTTATTTAATAGGGTTAGCCAATCTCGGTAACAACGGACCCCAAAAGGGAATTATGAATTTTCTTTAATTCCCATACTAACTGTCAGTATGTAGGAGGACCAATTGAAGTACGCTTTCTTTCCGGGCTGTGTCTCTCAAGGGGGAGCCCCTGAGCTTTATACCGCAACTAACCTGATTTGTAGCAAACTAGGGATCGAGATTGAAGAAATCAGTGGTTGGACATGTTGTGGCGCCGGTGTTATGCAAGAAAAAAATCAGTTATTTGGAGATACGCTTAACGCCAGAACTTTCGCCAAAGCAGAGGAAGTAGGGTTGCCAATTTTGACCATTTGTAGTACCTGTCAGGGTGTTATGGGTCAAGCTAACCTGCGGATGAAACGGGACCCTGAATACTTGGCTCAAATTAATTCCCATTTAGCTGAAGAGGGACTTGAATATAAAGGTACCGCCGAACCAAAGCATTTGCTTTGGATTTTGATAGAAGATTTTGGTTTAGATAGTTTGCTTCCCCACATTACACGCTCTCTCTCGGGTTTGCGAGTAGCCCCATTTTATGGTTGTTATATTGTGAGGCCTACCGAAGCCCTGGATATAGAAGAACATCCGGAAAGACAGACTTCTCTAGAGTCCTTGATCGAGAAAGTGGGTGCTACTTTAGTCGATTTCGAAGGTAAAACTCGTTGCTGTGGATTCCCTATTTTAACTATAAATGAGAAAAACTCGCTTGCGATGGTCGGGAAACATACATCAGAAGTAAAAGATTTGGGAGCTGATGCTATGGTGACTCCCTGTCCCTTGTGCCATCTGAACCTAGATGGGTACCAACCTAGAGCTGCTAAACAGCTTAACAGGAGCATCAGCTTGCCTATTTTGCATCTACCTCAGTTGATCGGACTAGCTATGGGATTTAGTCATCAAGACCTAGGTCTTCAGAAGCATATAGTTAATACTCAGCCAATCCAACTAAAGGTCGGCGTTGACGCATAGCGCTAAGATTTCAGGCGCGATCTAACTAACATTCGAAGGTTAGTGTGTGAGGGTGACCCTCACTTATATCATTGTTTTAGGGTTGGTATTATGGTTTCGAAT
>CAJXEF010000161.1 GCA_913052545.1 uncultured Chloroflexota bacterium | reverse complement strand
TCTTGTGGAGGCTAATGTAGATTATTGGAATCCTCATACTCCTTATCTTGATAGAGTTGAGACCATTTATTTCTCTCCCTTCACTCCTGCATTGACAGCAGCCGGTCAGACTAACATGCTTGATATGTTCCAGGCGACGGCACCTTCCGACAACGAAAAAATAGGCGCTATACCTCTAATAGGACGTAATACAGTCTTATGGCCATTCTATTGGCACATTTTATTCAATGCCGACAAGGCCCCTTTTAATGATGTGCGGATGAGACAAGCAGTCGCTCTAGTGGTTGCACCTGAAATTCTAGTTGAGGGTTTGGGCCAATCTCTCGGTTCTACGTTTGGGGGCGGATGGTTTCCAGAGGGGATGGGTGTACAAGCATACACTGCGGATCAACTGAGAACCCAAAAATATTGGAGAGAGCCAACAGCAGAGGATATAGCTGAGGCGAAAGCCCTCCTGGCTGACGCAGGATATCCGGAAGGAACACCACTGCCTGTGCTTGATTTACCGGGAAGAAATAATAAGTTCAACACGGTTGTAGTGGAACTCATACAAGCACAGCTTAAACAGCACCTAGGGTGGGAGTCAGAGCCTCGAATGGTTGATGTTGGGGTGTGGCGTGAAATTAAATCTGCTGGGGAATTTGACATGGGGCTCAATAATGCCCTGTATTCTGTCCCTGCACCGGAATCCTTTGTTAGAGACATTACAGGAACCTGTGAGGGTGATGTCCCTTGTAATTTCAACCTTGGTAAATTCAAAGACCCCGTTCTGGATGACCTTTTTGCCGCACTTAAAGCTGCAGCACCAGAGGACAGGTACGCAGCATCTATACCGCTCTATGACCAACTGAATACAGGGTGGCCGATTCTGCCGATGACACAGGCTGGACGGAACATTGTCTGGTTCTATCCAGATGTTAAAGGGATGCCGGCTAATGGAAGCGTATATGCTGGATTCGCTGAAAAGATAAGTAGATTCGACCACGTGTGGCTCGACAGATAAAATAAATCCAGAGCCAAAATTTGATGAATAACGGGGTTGTGTTGATGGGTAATCCCAGTCAATGCAACCCCGTTTCTTTAATCCCTGGAGTTGAGTCTTGAAAGGATATCTAGCGCGCCGAGTTCTTCTGACGATCCCGACTCTATTCGGTCTAACCGTGCTTATATTTGGGGCAATGCGAGTGCTGCCCGGTGGAGGGTTGGGAGCGTTTGTGGTGGATGATATGGTTTCTCAACAATTGACCGATGTACAAATACAGGCGATAAAGAGAGAGCTCGGTCTTGATAGACCCTTGTACATTCAATATTACACTTGGATGAGAGACGTATTTGACGGATCGTTTGGCTACTCACAGTCCCGAGGCGGGGAGCCTATAAGAGATTTAATTCTGAGCAGAGGTGTTATTAGTGCCGAGATAGGTATATTCGCAGTACTTTTGTCTTGGGTAATAGGACTGCCAGTAGGAATGTTGAGCGCCATAAAGCCTAATAGTATCTGGGATAAGTTAGCGAGTACCACGACGGTTTTGTTTTTGGCCTTGCCAAATTTTTGGCTTGGCTTACTTATCGTGCTTGCTTGGGTAGTTTTTTGGGGTTACCATCCTCCGTTCGTCGGTGTTAACCCGTGGGTGGACCCTGTGGCAAATTTTAAGATTATAATTGGACCGACCCTGGTGATGGCAACCTCCATGGCGGCAGTTATAGCCCGAATGGCGAGATCTTCTCTTTTTGAGGTACTTAGACAGGATTATGTTAAGACCGCCAAATCAAAAGGACTTGCCGAAAGGGTCGTCATAGCAAGGCATGTTTTACCCAACGCTCTTTTGCCTGTGCTTACGATCAGTGGGGTGATGTTGGGGTTCGTAATGGGGGGGTCTGTCGCCGTTGAAGTCGCTTTTACGACCCCTGGGCTTGGTCGATCAATAGTATTAGCGACTATAGAGCGTGATATGAATGTAGTTCAAAGCTTGGTATTGCTCTACGGAATGATATTTATCCTTGTCAACCTTATTATAGATCTTTTATACAGCGTCCTAGACCCACGGATACGGATGTCATAAGAGGGTAACCACAGAGTGAGTACTGGATTTTTTTCACAGTTCCGAATCGGAGATAAATGGATTACAGATGCGTGATATTTTATACAGCATAGTTGGGGCTGTAAGAGAATTCATCCTAACACGGCCGTGGCATTCCTTCTGGGGATTCGTAGCGTTTGTGATTATATTGTTGGGAGTGTTTGCTCCAATTATTGCGCCATATGATCCCCTCTGGGTAGACTTCCATAATTTCAAAGGTGCACCCGATAGAGATCATTGGTTTGGTACCGACAACATCGGGAGAGACCTAGCTTCACGAATCATATACGGAGCTAGGTCATCACTTATTGTTGCGGCGTGTGCTGTTACTATCGGCACCCTCATTGGTGTGATATGGGGTATTGTCAGCGGATATTTGGGAGGTAAGGTTGATTTAATTGCCGAAAGGTTTGTAGAAATACTTATGGCCCTACCGGGACTGATTTTCGCTTATATGCTGGTCATTGTTCTGGGGCCTAGTATGTGGACTGTAATTTTCGCCTTATCAGTAACTAGAATTCCAACAGTAGCAAGAACCGTGAGATCGGTTGTTTTGGTTGTTAAACAGAGCATGTATATTGAAGCCGCCAGAGCAATCGGAGCTTCTCAATTCAGAATCATGTGGAGACATGTTCTCCCGCAATGCGTCGCAGTTGTTATTGTGCTAATTACGATTAACATTGGGGGAATAATAATAGCCGAGGCCTCTTTGAGTTATCTTGGGGTAGGGATCAACCCCCCGACACCCTCATGGGGGAAAATGCTCGCTGAAGCCGGAGAACAACTATACCCACTTTGGTGGTTTGTTGCGGCCCCGGGGGTGTTTATAACCCTTACAGTATTAGCATTTAACCTCTTTGGTGATGGTTTACGGGACGCACTTGATCCCAGATTGAGAGGAACAGAAAGGTAGATTTGGTTCAGGGCCAAAATTAAGTAAAAAATGGAGTAGAAAGGGGAAATATATGCCGAAACTGGAAACACTTGCTGAACCCGTAAGACAGATGATGTTGACATGGCCTTGTATTGATAATGACGAGGCACCGTGGACCCCAATGGCGAGGCCGCTGTCTCAAGCTAGAGTTGCTTTAGTGACAACGGCGGGACTGCATGTCAGAGGAGATAAACCCTTTATACAGGATAAGGCTATGCCACAGGATGGAGGAGATACCTCTTATAGAGTCATACCAAGTTCAACAGAGCCCAAAGATATTGTTCAGAGCCATACCAGCATAGCCTTTGATCATACAGGGATTTATCGTGATATAAACGTTACTTTTCCCATCAACAGATTACAGGAAATGCATCGGAGAGGAGAAATTGGTTCCCTAGCAGATAACTATTACTCGTTTATGGGGGCTGTAAGAGACGTAACCGGATTTATAGAGAAGTATGGGCCAGAGGTTGGGGCGAAATTGAAACAAGACGAGGTTGATGTGGTGGTGCTGACCCCCACTTGACCCGCTTGTTCAAACGCTGTAAGCGTTGTAGCTAGGGTTTTGGAAGAGGCTGGATTGACTACTACTGGCATAGTGCTAATAGAGGAGCATGCCCAGAGAGTAAAACCTCCTCGCATGTTAGCAGTACCTTTTAATTTTGGAAAAGCTTTAGGGAAATCAGGTGACCGGGAATTTCAACAAACAGTTTTGAACGCCACCTTTGATTTGTTGAACCGTGATCAAGGTCCGGTTCTTGAGCAATTTGAAACAGATACAGGACCTGACAAACCTATAACCCAGGGGACTCAAGTAACCAACTCCATTAAATTGACCAAGGGCGTTTTAAGGGAAGAAGTTGCTTCAGTAAAAAACGATTATCTTGAGTGGTTAAAAGAAAATGATGGTCGTACAGCTTTCGGACTTAGTGGGTTAGAGTGGGGAAAGATAGATAAGCTTTTAGAGCTTTTGGAAGGATATATAGAAGGACATGCAATTGATGTAAGTTATAAACCTTCTGAAACTTCATTAGCAAACTTTATTCGTTATTGTGTGGATGACATAAAAGCCTATTACTATGAATCTAAGATGGCCCACCGTAAGGATGATAGTGATCACAAAATACACGAATGGTTCTGGTCGGAGACCGCTGCAGGAGCTTTAGTGATACGGCTTGCAGAAAAAATGAAAGAGGATGAGGACGATGAGATAAAGGGCATGTCTTTTGGGATCGCTAGATAGGCGAAGGTTAAAATAGGAGATAAGTATGACTCTAACAGCCGAATATTCCTTAATAGCCCATCTCTTGAGACGGGCAGGATTAGGTTTGAGTCACGATGAACTTCAGGAATATGCTGAACTAGGGTATGAAGCGGCAGTTGAGAAATTACTGAATCCTAAGTCTTATCCTAGCTTTGATTATTACGACTTTATACGCCGACATCCGCAGGGCGATGGCCAGGTAGGGGCTTTGCCCGGTCAGATGACATATTTTTACTATCTTCTCAACAGCAAACGTCCATTGGAAGAAAAAATGGTGTTATTCTGGCACCAGGTTTTTGCAACTGGGATATCCAAGGGCATGGACCCTCACTCCATGCTTTCCCAAATGGAAATGTTCAGGGAAGAGGGAATGGGAAATTACCGCACCCTCCTGATCAAGCTCGCCCAGGACCCGGCAATGATTTTCTG
>CAJXEF010000160.1 GCA_913052545.1 uncultured Chloroflexota bacterium | reverse complement strand
CCAACACAAAAGATTCCGTGCCAGAACAGGCACATTTTCTCTTCAAGCTGCCGTGGAGAGTTAACCATCCGGTAAGTCCAGTATCCCTGGTTAGCTGTCAGGTAGCCAAGGTCACGCCAACCCATATATCGGTTCATGACATCCATTTCAAGGTCTGGTTGGTCTTCTGGATGAAGAAGCTCCTCTACTGTGGCCTCGTATCCCTGGTTAGTAAGCCTAACCAAGTCCTCGTGAGGCGCTCCGAATCCTGCTCTTCTCATCAGATGCGCTATTAAATTTGTGTCGTGATTTATCATAGCCAATTAAGAACCGCTTTGAAGGATGCACATATCTTGGGGTAGCTCGGACATGTGGCTAACAATGTTGATACCCACATGTCCCATTAGTTGCTGTTAGCTTTTTGAGATAAAATCGAGTTTTTCGAAGCTACCATTAACAATCGGTTTTGAATCTAGTCCCATCCAGTCTTCTAGGAGTGTGGCATAAAGCCCACGGAAGTCGTTATTGAATTGTAGGTTACCTTCTAATTGTTTGTCTTCTTCCAGGGACGGATACTCCCCATATAATCCACCCTTAACCGCATCCCCAATTATGTATGCTGCTCCACCTGATCCATGATCTGTTCCGGAGCCATTATCATGTACCCTTCTGCCAAACTCTGTGAAAACCAGCAACAGCACGTTGTCGCTAGCATTGTGCTCTTTCAAGTCTTCGTAAAAATCATTAACTGTTCTTGACACGTTGGTGCAGAGTCCAGCGTGAGCTGTCATTTGAGTGGCATGAGTATCGAAGCTGTTATAGGGCGCCGTTGTGTATAGGATCCTGGTTCCGAGGTTAGCGATATGAACTTGAGCAATATTTCTCATGTATTGAGACATAGAGCTATCACCGTATTCCACGGTAGAGGAGTATTTGCCGGGGGCGGTCGCAAGGATATCGGCTCCATGTAAAGCGTCCATACCGGTTTGCGAAAGATAATCTACTACAGGTCCATGACCCATCGCCGGAGAATACATTCGGGAGAATATATCTAAAGCCTGGGCCCGTTCTTGTTCTACTTCAATACTGGTCAACACGCCGTAGGTTTCCAAGTTTCCTACGGACGCAACCGGGACTCCGGGAGCTGCCATGGCTCTGGGCATGCCCCGACCGAAATTCACCCCGGTTAGTACGTTATCCTTATTCGGGTCCAGATCTCGGATTGCTCGACCTACCCAGCCCTCATCAGCCAATTTTTCGGGTTCGCAAGTATGCCATATATCCATCGAACGAAAATGAGATAGGTTAGGCTTGGGATAACCCACACCTTGAATTATTGCGACCTTCCCTTGCTCATATAGGCCCTTAAATTCTGGCATATTTGGGTTAAAGCCAAGTTCATCGTTCAGGGGCATTACTTGGTCTTCAGATATCCTTACATTTGGCCGATTGTCGTAATATAACGGATTTGTGTAAGGGATTATTGTGTTCATAAAATCGTTGCCGCCCGAAAGCTGCAGTATTACCAATACCGGATCTTTTTGGGTACTAGTCATGTTTACTCCTTAATTGTGCTAAGCAATAATTAGCCATTTATCTAAAAACCTAGGACCTAATTGAACTGATATTCTTGAGTGGATACTATTAACTGCAGTATTTGACCGACTGACTGGGCGAATTCCGCAGTTTTGGTATTCATACTTGCAGCCGTGTCAGCGTGCTCCACTAACAACTTTTGATTTTCCTCCATCAGTTCGTATCCGCCGAGCATCTCTAGGCATTTGTTAACGAGATTTTCTGCAGATATAGTTTCACCGGCAGACCTAATACGTTCAATAATTTGTTTTATCCCGGTAGAATCGACTTTGCCCATTTCACCGGCCGCGAAGTTGATCCTCTCAACCAACGTACCGCTATCTATCCACTCTTTACCAGTGTGCCAGCCTTCAACTGTCGGAGGATTCATTAAGTCTTGTCCCATGTATCCTATTTCTAATGCTGGATCATAGAAGCGGGGGTTAGGAGTTGTAAAATCTCCCACTAAGCGAATGGTTCCGCATACCGCTTCCGCCGGGCTTTTTACCTTCGCGAAGCGGGCATTTTTGAAGGAGTCAGAATTGAATAATATCCGAAGCATCGAACGGATTTCATATCCAGATCGGAAGTATTCGTCTTCTAGAGCTTTAATCAGCTCAGGATCTTTTGGAGGAATGCTCTGCCAGGCAGGCACTTGGGGTTCATCTGCAACGAAATAATTGTAAAGGTGCCTGGAGACAAATCTGGCTGTTGCAGGCTGTTTGGCAATAATCCTAATCACATCTTCACCATTGAAATTGCCACTTTCACCCAGGAAAGTTTTATCCTCTTCAATGTGATCAAATCGGTTATAAAGGAATTTATTCGCATAGCTGCCATATGGATATCTTGGTATCGCGTTGGCTATAGTCCAACCGGTGAAAGCCTGGGCACAAGCTTTCACATCGTCCTCGGTATAGTTAGCGTGATCATCCATGCCAACTCCCATGGAAAAGAGTTCAAGCAGTTCTCTGCCCCAGTTTTCGTTAACTGCTTCTTTATGACTTAATTGGTTATCTAGGTAATAGAGCATCGCAGGATCTGTTGCGAGGTAAGTCAGAAGAGTTTCGAAATTACCAAACCCCTGGATTCTAAACTTGTCTAACTGAATCAAAATTTGACGAGCTCTCATACATTTGGAATCTCCGACGCAGAAGATTCCGTGCCAGAACAGGCACATTTTCTCTTCAAGTTGCTTAGGGGAGTTAACCATTCTGTAGGTCCAATATCCCTGGTTAGCCATCAAGCCCTGTTTGTCTCGCCATCCATGCATGTACCTGTTCATGACATCCATTTGAAGCTCGGGTTGGTCTTCTGGGTGAAGAAGTTCCTCAACTGTGGCCTCGTATCCTATTTCTGCACGACGCTCCAATTCTTCGTATGTAGCCCCGAACCCTGCTCTTCTCATCAAGTGAGCCATTAAACCTATATCTTCAGCCATCTGTTTGTACTCCAAATAGATTTTATTAAAGGGCGAAACCCACCCTGTCAAAAGCCCATACGTAATATAGAGCTTGTTCACTCCGCCAATATTATAGCGAGTTTATTCTATGATTCAAGTTGATTACAAGTATAAGTAGTCTTGAAATCGTTACATGTAACCAACCTATGATACGTTTTAGATAAGATAAATTATGTTTAATGCTCGGATGTTAGTTTACGAGAATATAATATTACGGAAACAGCCGTCGCGAGATTCAAACTTGAGACTCCTGGCGTCATCGGAATTGAGATGTGGTAGTCGGAGTTTTTCAAGATGTTTTCACTTAAGCCTACCCGCTCGGCTCCGAACGCTATGATACTGTGCGAAGGAAGAGGTGTATTTAGTCCTAATGTCTGCCCTTGAGGGTGAACCGCTATCATTACTCGGTCGGATTCTGGAACAGCATCAGTTCTAGTGACAGGTAGAGCAAATTGTAATCCTGCTGCGGCAATGGCTGCGGCAGGATGCCAGGGATCTTGTGTGCCAGTGGTCAATACCCCTCCCGCTCCCGCTGCGGCTGCAACCCGTATAGCTGCGCCGATGTTAAGGAGGTTTCGTAGGTTCTCCAACAAAATCACTGGAGCGTGAGGACGATGTTTCAGTAGCTGAGTAGGACTTATACGAGGCCTTCGAGCTAACGCTATCACGCCCGTTGGAGGGGTTATTGGTGAAAGTTTGTTAAAGGTGTTCGGTGAAACCAGCTGGAGTTTATTGGCCATAACTCCGCCAATGTCCGGAGCGTGACTAGCTATTAACTGTTCTATATCGCTCTCCGGAGAACCAAGGATTTCCAGTAATTCTGCTTCAAATCTAATTGCGTGCTTTATGGCATGGAATCCCTCTAGTACGACTAATTTAGGATCCTGTCTGGCCCCGCGGAACCGGTCTATGTAAACTTGGTCATTCAAATTATTTGCTGCTGATGATTGATGTCAAAGTTTTACTGAATGCCTCAACAGATCTTGATTGGATTTGGTTAGGACTGTTCATTTAATCCAGATTATAGGTCTGGTATCCCTATGGAAAGAGAGGTGTATGGTCCGTCAACAGGTTTAGTAAGATGTCCTTGGCCGGTCATGTCTTCTGCGATCAATACATCCCCAGCCTGAAATTTGCGAGTAGTCCCGTCCGCAACTGATACTTCCATTTTGCCCTGCACCACTATTAAATACTGTCTTCTCGTCGGATTATGCCATTCTGCAACCCTGTCGCCAGGGGTGGTCCGAAATACCAGGTCTTCACCGGCTTTAGTCATGACCCTATAGACATCCTGAGTTGGCATATCTAAATCTTCAAAATGTGATTGTTCATCTGAGCCTGTATAAATCCGTACTAGCATTGTCCTGTCCTCTCTATGTTGCCTTTTATAGCCGATATATCTAGTTTAAATATCCCTTAGTTGAAGCCATGTTATTGAAGGTGGATATTGCCATTTATTATAATGCCACTATGTTGCATTGGTAACATAATAAGCTCCCCGTTATAAATAAAGGTTCATAGAAAAAGGAGGGCTTATGTGACACTGTACACTATGACATGGAATTTCAAGGATTCGTTGACTGATGCTGAAGTATTGGAATGGTGGAGATGGGCAGTTGACGAGGGTATACCTTTACTTGAAGAATTCAGCGGAACCAATTAGATAAAAATTTTGTCTGGGGCAGGACCTCTGCCGATATCACTCTCCTATGTGAGATGGCCGATGCCAGCATTTATGCGCGGGTGTTGGCTAGTCCTGAGTTACGTCCGTATTTAGGACGACTATACA
>CAJXEF010000159.1 GCA_913052545.1 uncultured Chloroflexota bacterium | reverse complement strand
TTAGTGGTAAGATTCTCGAAGATCCTCACCATCGCTTCTGTATCGCGCTGGCAATATTCTAATAGTGCTTGTTTAGTTTTATCTTTGACAGGGGCCGGCGTAGCAGGGGAAATAAGCTTCCCAAAATCGATCGCTGCGATCAATCCGTGCTGTATGGCTAGATCACTGTATCCCATATTAGGGACAATGGCCGGAAGAACAGATTTAATCGAGAAACTACCGTGAAATTCGGGGTGGTAATAGTGGTCTCGAATCAGTTTTAATAAGTCAAATATTCGGCCAGATAATGCTAATAATTCATTTTCAAATTCAGGAAATACCGTTGCAAGTCGTTTGATAGTAGATTCTTCGTATCCAGAGTAAGCAATTATTGTCCCGACATCCGGTATAGCATCCAGTAGACTTTCTACGAATCTTAATCTAGGATCTTCGGAATTCTCATATAAGAAATCCTGATGCTCTAATTGTCCTGACAGGTATTGAATGTGGAGTGACCACTGGAATGGTATGGGCTGGAAAGGTCTCGTTAAGTGGTAGATTGGCAGGGCTGGGTTAAATGTTTCGAAGTCAATAAAACTTAAAGGATATAAAATGCGTGCTATTATTTCTGGTGCTTCGGGGCTGATGTAAAGTTCATCCGTTTCTACACAACTAATTACTCTTTTCTGTAAATCGTTAAGCCCTGGATAATCCTTAGGAATCTTTCTGATATCTTCGATGCCACTGTCTTTTAGGTTGTCACGAAGTTTTTTGCTGCTTCGGGGTAATTCTCTAATCGGATGATCTGGTAGATCTTGATGACAGTGTCCGAAGAATGGACATTTATATGGGCTAGTACAGTGGGAACCGATTTCTATTGAGGGAGGAAAATCTTGATCTAGGATTTGCCACATCTCGTCGAGTTTTTCAGGAATTATCGCTAAAGCAAAATCTCGGGCTTTTTCCGTGATGTCTTCTAGTGAAAACAACTCTTCTAGGTTGTAATCTCCACCTTGGTAGATGTAAGTATTATCAATGTGCATTAAGTAAACCTGATTTATGGTCAACCCGAGGCTTTCAAGAACATAGAGTTGTATCGCAACATCAGGGATGTGCTCTGATTTCACACTGGTTCCAGATTTAACTTCGATTAAATTAAACGTAACTTCGTCATGTCGTTGGAGCACATCCACTCGGACTCTGATTTTGGCGAATTCGAAAGCTGCCTCGTAGAAGGCAGGTATGGAATAGTCTGTTAATAATTGAGTTGTTTTAGTGACCGCTTGAGTGTGTTCGAAGTATGGTTCCTCTATAAGTCTGCCTCTAGGAAACCTGTTTCTAGCGAGTTCACCCACTCCGTTACCAGTATCAAATATGGCTTGGAGACCGGGGTCGATTGGGTCCATTAAGTCTCTCTGGTAACATTCCATGTGCAACCGCTTAAAGCATTGTAGTCCCCCCACAAACCGGGTTTTAGACAGCTGTACTGAAATTGGGTTTACCATGGATGTCTCTCTCCGATCACGGTTCTTTGGATCAATTAATGGTTTCCTTTAATCGTTGTAATGCTTCTATATGTTGCTCAATCGTATCAGTTTGAGGCCCTACCGTACTTGCAGAAAGATGCGTTGCCCCCATTCCCTCCCAGGCTTTAGCCTCAGCGAGCCAGTCTTCCGGACCATTAGAAGCCATTCTGATTCTACCTTCCATACCTATGGCGCTGTGGTCTCTTCCGGATGAACGTGCGTATTCTTTCACTTTTTCAATCACATCACGGCCGGCGTGATCATATGGGAACATGGGAAACCACCCATCAGCCAGGGTTCCTATACGCTTCAGAACCCTTTCGGTGGGTATGGGGTTAGCTGAGGATCCGGCTCCCAGCCAGATTGGAATAGGGCGTTGGATTGGAAGCGGTCGGATACCTGCATGGGATATCTTGTGATCACGCCCTTCGAAATTGACTATTTCTTGGGTCCATAATTGCCGGAGTACGGCTATTTGCTCCTCACATCTTCTACCTCGAGTCCGGAAATCCTGGCCTAAAGCTTCATATTCGACCGGATTCCAACCGATCCCGATCCCAAGTCGGAGTCGCCCTCCACTTAATACATCTACCTCGGCTGCTTGCTTCGCCACGAGGGCAGTTTGCCGTTGAGGCAGTATAAGTATTCCTGTTACGAGCTTGATTGTTGTAGTGATCCCGGATAAGAAAGCCATTAACGTAAATGGTTCATGAATGTAACTCTGATAAGTATATGGGAATCTCGGCACTTCTGGATGGTATTGAGGGTCTGCTCCTAGGACATGGTCCAGGATGCGGATATGTGTATACCCAAGTTGTTCTGCAGCTTGTACGAATTCTCTCACCGCGCCCAGATCATCGCCAAATTCAACGATAGGGACGGTTACTCCTAGTTCCATGGTATTCTCCTGATACTATAATAGAGTCGGAGCCGGTCCGAATCAGTATCCAGACCTCAGGACTCGGTAATGAAGATGATATCCGAATCAGAATAATCTGGAAGAATTATCTAGGTCGGTCTGTCCAGATTATTTTCAAACAACGTCCCTTTATAGATCGCGACTTCCAAATCTCGGTTATAGGCAAACTGTTTAAAATATCATTTGGGAGTAGGATTACTTGATCATTGGGATTCCGGGACTATGAATGGTAATCCTTGTTCTTTCCATCCAGTAAACCCCGGGTCCATATAGGATACATTAGTGTAACCCATTGCTTTCAGAGTCTGCCCTGCCAGGGCAGATCGGCCGGTACCCCCTCAATGCGTCACTATAGGGGTACTTTTGTCTGGGACTAATTCCTCTAATCTACCTTCTATTCTTCCTCTAGATAAAAGAGTAGCGCCCTCGATGTGTCCGTTAGCCCACTCATCGGGTTCTCGTACATCCAATATCACTAAAGGCTCGCCGTTGGTTACTTTGGCGTTGACGTCTTTTACTGGCATAGAAGAGACTGTACTTTGAGCAATCTCAACCATTTTCCGACCTATATCAGCCATGCATTGTCTCCATTCGAATTTGTTTATGGTTATGGAAATTGAATTGTCTAATTTATATTATATAAGATTTAAAAAAGCTAGTGATTAAAGAGCTTTTTCTGAGTTAATAAAAATGGAATATATAATGGTCAAGGTAAAAGTTTATAATAGACTGCTATAAAAATGTTCGGCAGGGAGATGTAATGAAATATCTTATGATGGGAGAAACCAAAGTCTCCGTTGTTGGATTAGGCACTTGGCAATTTGGTGAGGTGGGTTGGGGCTGGGGGTCTGAACTAGATTATGAGGAAGCGATCAAAATAGTTCACCGAGCTCTTGAATTAGGGGTCAATTTTTTTGATACTGCGGAGGTTTATGGAAATGGGAAGTCCGAGGAAATTCTTGGTGAAGCGTTGTCAGGAGCACGAGAACAAGCATTTATAGCAACTAAAGTCGCTCCACCTCTACGACCAGACCGGATAATGCGGTCTGCTAACGATAGCCTACAACGTCTAAAAATAGAAACCATAGATTTATATCAATTACATGCTCCCGATAGAAATGTGCCGTTGGATAGGACAATGAGAGCGATCAGGAAACTCTTGGACGAAGGGTATATAAAACAGGTAGGAGTTAGTAATTTCACTTTGGAACAATGGCAACAGGCGGAAGAAGCGCTTGGGTCTTCTATAATTTCGAACCAGGTACAATACCATTTGTTAAATCGACAAGCTAGAAATTTGCTTCCCTATGCTCATGAGACCGGTAAGATAATCACGGCATTCAGCCCTTTGGCGCAGGGTTTGTTAAGTGGCAAATACGGGGTAGATAATGTTCCACAGGATCTAAGGGCTAATTTCGGTATTTTTAATAACGATAGTTTAAGTAGAGCTCCGGCTATATTAAATGTGCTTAGTGAGATAGCAGATCACCATCGATCAACTCCTGCCCAGGTCGCTCTTTCCTGGCTTATGTTGGATTCAAGGGTAATGGTTATACCTGGGGCACGTACTGTCCAACAGTTGGAGTCAAATGCAGAAGCATCTGATTTGAAACTTACTCCTGGAGAAGCAATGATGATAGAGGAGGCAACGCGTATATAGATATCAGGCGAGAGTGATTATATTCGGCTTGATAATTGCATAATATAATCGGTGATTAGCTTTGGATGATGAAACTTAATCCTGAAATTCCAATCAAAATGCTAATCCCTATTGAAAACACCCTGGCATTGACTCGTGAATTTATCACTTTTCCAAGGTATGCAGTGACCTTTGCTATTATTCCTAGGCCTAGACCTATTAAGTTAAGCATCCGTTTATTGTTAAGAGATCGTTTGAACCGAATATGATCATTTTTGGTATTTGAATTAACCCCATAGCTATCGCAAAAGTTCCCAAATACGAGCTGGCAAATAAACCATAGGATAGGAAAAAAGTAGACGCAAAGGGACCGGGTACGCCGCCCAAGAACCCATCTCCAACTCCTGTAATTATTCCAAGGGCTATGAACCCCCATATTTTTATTCTAAAAGTCTTTCCAACTGGTAACCGCGTAAAAATTGCAAGAGTAACCATCATCACACCGAAGATTCGCATAAGAATTATGGTATCTGCGAAGATGAATATAAAACTACCGAGCATGGACATAGGTATCGAGCTCAGACCAAAATATACTACTACTTTCCAGTTGATTTGATTCCAATGAAGCCATACTCGCGTTGAGGTACCTAGAAACTGGGAGATGGCTAATATTGGTATTGCTTCTTTTAATCCGAATACCCAGACTAGGATTGGGAGTATTACTACACCACCACCAAAGCCTGCCACCCCCCCTAGCGTGAATCCGATTAATGTGGCTATCAAGA
>CAJXEF010000158.1 GCA_913052545.1 uncultured Chloroflexota bacterium | reverse complement strand
GAGAATCAAGGTTTTGAGGCTGAAGCTCTTCTTGTTAACCACAGTACTTCTCCTTAAGACGATTTCCATCTTTGACAGCTTGGCCATTACGGGAAACTAACTAATGTACGTCTACCCGTGAGTTTCTCGATACTAAAATGAATATTAATACCGTTAGCATAGTGCAATGCAATTTGCCACATTAATAGGCTTAAGTCAAGTATTCTTAGCTGAATATTTAGGTTAAAAGTTATTAACCCGCCTAATAAATATTAGAGATGAACGATATTCGTTAGATCTGTGACGCAATACTAACTTAGGATTTGGGAATATACGTTTTTTAACAAAAAAGGAGCGATTATTTTCAGATAAAAACCTCTCTTATCTGCTACTTACCGGAGCAACCCATAAACTTTTTGTGGGTTAATGAGAACGATAACTGCTTGTTGTTGTTTCATAACACGGTCGTATTCATCCCAGTCCGAATGAGTTCCATCTCCGCAAATTTTGAAAATGTCTCGGAGTTTCAGTCGTAGTTGTTCTTCCTCAGAGTTAGTAGCGTCTATTAAGGTAGCATCGCCTTCTATGACGACGTAATTTCGCCAATCGGGACTGGTAATATTAACAGTGCATTTTGGATTTTTCCGTAGATTCGTTATTTTTGATGAATTACCCCTGATAGACACTAAAGCCAAATAATCCTGATAGGTACCGGCAACTACTATACTGGATTGGATATACCCGTTGGAATTTATGGTGTTTACGACTGCTCGGTGGTTGGTTGAGATAAAATCTTTAGCTTGTTGAAATTCCATGACATCAATCTCCAATAGATTTATAAAATTTTCACCCGTCCATTATTATAATGGACGGGTGTCGGTGTATACGTGTGATCTAATTATTGACCGCCATTTAGTTGCCGGCATAGACTCATAGATGGATATTTAATCTAATGAAATCTGATCATTTAACCCTAGGCTAAGGATCTTTCTGATGCATGTTGGAATGGCTACAATTTTCCAAAACCCAGGCAAAACAATCCCAGATTACGAAGTTTACCGTCAAGAACTAAGGTTGGCTGGATTGGTTGAAAACCTTGGATTTGAGTCAATTTGGGCCGTGGAGCATCATTTTACAGACTATACAATGTGTCCTGATGTCATACAGTTTCTTTCGTACATGGCTGGGCGTACTGAGCGAGTCAAACTTGGTTCAATGGTTTTAGTTTTACCATGGCATGATCCGATTCGAGTCGCCGAGGAAATTTCTATGTTGGATAACCTGAGCGATGGGAGAATGATATTGGGCATTGGTCGAGGTTTGGCCAGGGTAGAATATGACGGTTTTAGGTTGGATATGGGCGAATCAAGAACTAGATTTATAGAATCAGCTGAATGTATCCTAACTGGTTTAGAAGACGGATTCTGCGAATACGACGGTGAATTTGTGCGACAACCTAAGCGTAATATAAGGCCGGAGCCATTTCGGACATTCCATGGCCGGACATATGCTGCTGCCATATCTCCCGAATCATCGCAGATCATGGCAAAACTAGGAGTTGGAATGCTGGTTATTCCCCAGAAGCCGTGGGAAGAAACGAGTAAGGACCTCGCTCTATACCGGGAATATTATCGGGAATACATCAAAGAAGAACCTCCAGCTCCAGTGGTGGCCGGTTGGACCTTTTGTCATGAAGATCAAGAAATTGCTTATCAAATGGCCCGTAAGTATATAGGCGGTTATTGGCAAACCGTTATGGATCATTATGAGTTCAAGGAAGATCATCTAAGGTCTATAAGTGGTTATGAATACTACGGCAAAATGACTGAGAAGATTGTGAGTTATGGGGACGAAGAAGTAGTTGATTTTTTCGTCAATTTACAGGTATGGGGAACCCCAGAACAGTGTTATGAGAAGGTTCTTGAAATTAAACGGTTAAGCGGGAACGATTCGTATATAGGGGTATTTAGTTACGGAGGGATGCCTTTTGATGAATCAGAGAAAAGTATGAGATTGTTTTCAAAGGAAGTGATGCCAGAACTCAAATTGGTTTGATCACCGGTGCCGTCTTAGCATTTGAAGTACTGGGATTTCGGAAATTTTCTCGTCATCGAGATTCTCCCAGTAGATTCCAACCGGATGTGGAAGATCTCCTAGACAGTGCATAGTTTCCTCTGGAGTAAAAATATAGTCTATAGGAACATCGTGTGGAGATCGGGGTAGCTCTTCATCAAGAACCTGGAGTGAGTGCACTGTTGTAATGACAGGGGTGTTTGATTCTACCACTCCAGCTTCCAGGGCCAAACCATATTCTAAGTCCGCAAATCCTCCGCCTTTCCCGATTCTAATTCCCAAGAGATTGACCGCGACCGAGCCTGATATCACTAAGTCTACTTGTGCCATCTCTTCCACATATACTAGCCGGCCGGCTTTAAAGGCTCCTGAGATAGTTGAGGCCTGAGCAGGAGTTGTTTTGAGATCTGTTGGATTCAATTCTACGAAACAACGCTCATCTTTTAAGCGAGGGACAGCCATATAAAGCAATTTGCCATCTTCTAATGCTTTTTGTCTGAGCGGTTGTTGGGCTTTGTCAGGATTACTTTTAATGGTAGAGGCGCTTTTCCAGATGTCTAACCCGAACACTCTTTGAGCGGCCTCTATGGACCCATAAAAATCGGGTATTTTGTCGTGGACATTGTTACCATGGACGACTCCAGATTGCTCCAACAAATTCCATACGGATTCTCTGATGTGTGGTTTCGTTCTCATACGGTTATTCTACATACCGGCTGGAGCGGAGGAAGTAAGAGACGCTAAAATTATTAGAGGAATTAGCGAAATAATGAATGATATTATAACCACTACTACTGCTCTCCAGGTTGATTCATAGTCCAGGGCTTGTCGGACGGCAACAACCATAGCAACCAGTTGCCATGCTGATGCTATGAACAAAATTACAGAACCAATATTTAGCGGGAGGAACCCGAGGATTTTTAGTATACCTGGTGTTTGAGCGAATCCTGTAGTGCGTGCTAGTTGACCCCAATTTCCATGAGTATTAGGAGTTTTTAATATAGTCGTTCCTACTAAGTATGTTACGAAAGCCCAGACTGCCCATTGCATTACCCCGACCAGTGGTCCGATGATTATTCCACCGATACCGTAGGTTAAGTATCCTCCTATACCCCCAGCAATTGAAACCAGGATAACTACGATGAGCGCTTGAGAAGTGGCCCTAGTATCGCTCTCGATTTCTTCGAAGGTATGGCCGTTAAGACAGGCCGCCCCCAGCATCCTGGACAATAATTGGTTCATCTGTATGCCTCCTATACCATTAAAACAAGATATGCCAATATTGAGTTACTAAAGATCATGGAAAAAGTCGTTAGGGATTAACTCACTAACCTCTACTTTCGGACAGGCTCGGATATAATACTCCCGCCCAATAATAGAAGCAGTCAGTGCTCTGGGAACTTTTTCATATGGCCAGTCGGGAGCCATTTGGGTCTGATGGCATTTGATGCAAGCTATTTTGGTATCTAATTGCTCGCTGACATCCATTTCCAAATGAATCTCATCTGCTGGAGTCCCTTCTGAAGCTCGATCCGGTGTTGGCAATTCGATTTCAATCCCAGCCTCTTGTAGTTTAAGGGCCCATTCCATTCTAAAGCCCACTGGTCTAGCACTATAAAAAAGCCTTTCCGGTTTGTGCGGGTGTAGTAGGCCGTTATTAAGCTGGTGTGAAAACTGAGACGGATCACCGGCTTGTGTGAAGGCCTGAGTAGTATGCCGAGAAATTGCGATGTGATCGGGATGGCCGTAAAGACCTCCAGTTTCAAAAGTCAGGATGACTTGCGGTCGAAATTCTCGGATATGCCTTACTAGTTGTTCCACAATGATTTCATCTGGCACATTTATATATGCATCTGGATGTTTATTGGGTGGAGTACCTGCCATACCCGAATCTCTATAACCTAATACTGAATGTTCCTGTATACCAAGAGTTTCGACAGAAGCTGCTAATTCTATTTTCCTGGTTATTCCTAGCGTCTCTGGTGTTGCAAGACCTGGCTGCCTGATTTCACCTTCCTCACCCAATGTGGTGGTAACTAAACGGATCTTTACTCCTCTAGATGAGTGAAATGCTAATGCGCCTGCTACCGGAAAAGCTTCATCATCTGGATGGGCAAAGCATGCTAATAATCGCCGTTCCGACATAGTGTCTCCTGATAGTTTATTGTTAAGGCTAAAGATTAATTGTTTTCCATCTCTAATACTTCGAGGCACACTCCATCTGGGCCTTCAAAGAAGCACACTTTCCGACCCGCACCAACGGACGTTTCTTCCAGGATTCGTGCTCCGCTATCTTTCAATGTTTTAATTGTTTCTTCCATGTTGTCTGTGTCTATAGCTATATGTTCTATTCCGAATACTTGCTCGTGGGTCTGTCCATCTATTTTGCCTGTAACGTTAATGGGCATACCATGCAGATCTAGCCTATAGCCCCGCCCTCCGCCAACCTCGGAAACGATCTTTGCACCTAAATTATCGACGTACCATCCAGCCGTTGTACTGGGATCAGAGCTCTTTATATGGAGATGATTTAGCTTAAAGGACATAGTAAAGACTCCTTTGACGTATAGGTGTATTTTAGCATAGGCAGCCGTGTATCTAGGTTTCAGATCAGAAGATGGTATAGTATTCGAAATCCAAGATAAACGGAGGATCAGTTGATGTTGGCTTTCCTAGGTGGTACCGGACCTGAAGGCAAAGGTTTAGCAATGAGACTTGCCATAGCTGGTGAGTCAATAGTTATAGGCTCAAGGGATGGTGATAGGGCTGCAGCGACGGCGGCAGAGTTGAGGGGGATGATTGACGGCCATGTATCGATTGAAGGAACTGATAATCTCAATGCTGCCAGGCATTCCGAGGTGATTTTCCTGACTGTTCCATACGATGCTCAACGGCCGTTGCTAGAG
>CAJXEF010000157.1 GCA_913052545.1 uncultured Chloroflexota bacterium | reverse complement strand
GCGACTTCCGCGCAGGCCGCCCTGTTGTTTGTCGGATGTGGAGACATATCAGGTAATAGAACCTCACACATAACTAGTTTGTTGTCTCCGCCTGAAATAGGATCAGGGCATGAAAAAACAGGACGTAGGACACAGTCCGAGTTTTCTCCTGGTGCCTGGTTGGTACTGGATCCATCAAATCCCCAAATTGGAAGATCTGCCCCATCAGGTAATACCCTGGTTTTAGATCTTAATGAAGGGGATGGCTCTGTTCCATCAATCCAAATATATTCTGCTTTAAATGCCATGATATGCACCTCAATTTTGTGATTTAAACATTTAATAACATAACCTAATAAAATTAGGACTTTTTTGCAATGCTAAAAGTTATTTTACAAATTTATAGGAAGGAGTTTGTGAACATTTTGTAAAATTCATGAGCCGAAATTGAACTGGCTACATATACGATCATTTTGGTGGCTGACTTGGTCATGCAGTGGTCTGAGGACCTCGCCTATCGCTCGATACGAATATTTAGCTGTCTTGCTAGTCTACCAAAAGAAGAAGACGAATGGGACCTGGTGACCCGCCCCGGACTCGAACCGGGAACCTACTGATTAAGAGTCAATTGCTCTGCCAATTGAGCTAGCGGGCCAAAAGGATAAACCAGTCACAATTTTACCATTTAGAAGGCCATTCCGCTCGGAAAGTAACTCGAGAAATAGCTTTGACGTCATATTGGCCCGATGATAACGTCTCACATAATATATTGGCCTCATAACACTTAGCAAAAATAGATATGGAGGGTGTCAAAATGGCAACAACTATTCCAGGAGAGACATATTTAGGTGAAACACTAGTGCAATCAATTTCTGAATCGGGAGACGTCACAATATACTTGTGGCCCCTGCGTTGTCTAAACACTAAAGTTGGTGGTCCCACCTTTGGAATAGACGTCAATGGCGTTGAGATCATTCGGTTTGACCCTCATGGTTCTGGCGGTCATTGGCACGCCCGCGGATACGATAAATTGGGTGCTGGTAGTTCTCATATAGATTTTCCGGATGGTGTAGAGGATTCGGAGCAACAAGTATCTTGGTCACTAAATCATATCCGAGAGGAAACTCAGAAGTTACTTGACCAGGCAGGATATCCTGAGGAAGCTAAATCGATAAATCCCCAGTTGCTAACTACCGCAACTAGTGCCATAGACGCTCATCTTAAAAAGGAAGGCGATCTTCGGCCCCAGGCAATTGCATTAGGAGCCCTCAACGGATGATTCGTTGATTTGTCCCGGTTAAGAAGAGAATATGAAAATCACCGATCTTAAATGTGCCATCATCGGGAACAATCCAGTTATCCGAATTACGACGGATGAAGAAATAGAAGGTATCGCGGCGGGAGAGTCAAACAAATCCTATCTAAAACCCATGATTTTGTTCTACAAGGATCTCATTGTAGGAAAGGATCCCACTGACGTGGAACGGGTAATGCTGGGAATCCGAAGACTAGGAGCTTTTAAGCCATGGGGCGCTGCAGTAAGTATGATCGAGATGGCGCTTTGGGATATTGCCGGGAAAGCGGCTGGAGTCCCGGTTTACAAACTCCTTGGAGGAAAAATTAGGGATAGGGTCAGAGTTTATAACGGCAGCATAAGATTTCCCTTAGAGGGCAACCAACCAGAACACTACGCCCACGCCATGCAGAAAATGAAGGCTCTTCCTGAGAGATTCTCGATTATTAAGCAGGCTGTTGCATTTCATGATTCCATGTATTCAGAGATAGAGAGTTTCTACTACGGCACTCCAGTAACAGAGGGAAGATATCCAAATCGGGGAATGCTTACCCAAAAAGGCTTCAATCACTTAGTTAAATGTATCGAAGCGATGGTTGACGTACTGGACGATGAGGTAGGACTTGCACTGGACTGTGGGCCCGGGATGACGGTTGTTGACGCATTAAAGTTAGCGAAAGCAGTCGAAGGGATGAATGTCACATGGTTGGAAGACATGATCACGGGAGATTACACACCTTACGTGCTATCAGACCTTTATTTGCAAGTCACCCCACACACGAGCACAGCTATCCACACCGGGGAGCAGATCTATCTGCGTCAGAATTTCGTTGAACTTATTGAGCAAAAAGCTGTCAATATAATCGGACCTGACCCAGCGGATGTTGGAGGTATATCTGAGATGAAATTCATCGCCGAATATGCCGATCTTCATGGCATTCTTTTTGCTCCTCACGGCACCGGCGATGGTTTGTTGGGCCTGGCTGCGCTTGTGCAATTAGCAGCAACATTGCCAGATAATTACATAGCATTCGAGCTCCCATCAGGAGATACAGAATGGTGGTATGAAATACTCAATGGCATCGAGCATTTAGTAGTAGAAGACAGCCACATAGTGGTTCCAGACCTTCCTGGAATCGGAATAACATTTAAGAAACAAGAAGCAATCAGATATCTTAGGGACGACGATCGAGGATTTTTTGACAACTAAAACTCAACATCCCTCAAGCCAATCCATGCTGAACAGCATTCTGGATAGCAGCACAATCATAAATAGCGCGTCCTCTATAATAAACATGTAACCCAATAAGCATATGTGACTTCCACGGAGACAGATGTTGTACGGTAAACATATGAACCTTTCCCGACCGATTCAGGGCTCCATACTCTTCATTCTCCTACTCACTCTAGTTTTAACAGTCGTTTCCTGTAGCCAAAAATCTACTTCGACTCTAACTAACTTAGAGGTACTCCCCACTTTCAGCCTAATAACCCAAAGTGGAAGCGTTACATCAGATCAATTCAAAACCAATAATCGCCCCACATTTTTACTTTTCATTTCACCGCATTGAGGAATCTGTATTTCCGAGTTGCGGAAACTCAGTGAATCCGACATGGGACTAGCAGCCGTTGCCAATATTTACATAATAGCTATGAATCCCGGAACCACTTTTGAACAACTTCAAAACATGTCTAAAGGCCATCCCGATTGGATCTATGCACTTCCAACCAATACTCAAACCTTTAATGAAATTGGAGGATTAACAAGATCTACTAAAATCTTGGTGAGCCAACATAGCGAAATTCTTGGACGGTACAAAATGGGAGAATGGGATTTGTCAGAATGGGTCAAAATATTCAATGACAACATTTAGGAAATCAGATCGTGTATTTAATAAAAACTTAGGATCTACCATGGAATAACCCAGACTCTGCATCGGAAACACTCCATTAATCATTTCAGTATAATCAATTTCATTACAAGCGTAGGAGCCTCTCTTGGATACAAGTAAACTTCAGGTTGGACAATCAGCTAAAACACAAATCAAGATAACTTCTGACATGACAACAAATCGGACGGGCAAAGATGGCGACGACGTTTTCTCAACCCCAGCCATGCTAGGACTCATGGAAGGGGCATGTATCCAACTTTCAGATCCTTTATTGGACGGTAATTCCGCAACAGTTGGATATGCAGTAGATGGCCTTAGGCATATTGCAAGAACAGATATTAATGACACTGTTGAAATCACAACGAGTTTGGTGGATATAGACCGCGAAAGAGGCCGACTTACTTTTGAAATTGAAGTCACACAAGAAGCCAATATGGTTGGAAAGGCCACACATAAAAGGGCGATAATCTCTAAAGATTAATAATTCTTGAACCCAATGCCCATTTTTTAGGACGGTCTTATATATAGAAGATCAGTTATGAACAGAGTCACAAAAGAATTCGTCTTAAGGCAACGCATTGGCCATCTCGCCACTGCTGATCGAATTGGAAACCCAGTAGTAGTTCCAATATGTTTTGCCACCACCGACAACGACGTGTTGTACACGCCCCTCGATTCCAAACCTAAATCCGTCGAACCTCACAAATTGAAACGACTTGCCAACATTAATGAAAACGCCTCGGTCTCAGTTGTCTTCGATACTTACTCCGAAGACTGGAACAAATTGGCGTACGTTATAGTGTTTGGTGAAGCAACTCTACTCACTGATGCTAGGGAAAGGGCTTGCGCTGAGAATCTCCTCCGGGAGAAATATCCTCAATACGAAACTATTCTTAGCCCGGGAGCACCAATTATTCGAGTAGGTATTAATAGAGCCAAAAGCTGGGGGCTAGTTTCAGATTAATATTTCTCTTCCCTACTCAGAAAACCACACTCCAGGGTATATGCCCCTATTTGGCTCACCTTCCATCAAAGAGGCCATGGTTCCCATTGCCTGCATAACAACAGGAGTTGCTGTCTCTGCCGCTTTAGTAGTTTCGTAAACACCCATAACCGTAAGTTCGTTTTCTCCCGTTTGGGCGACTAAAAACCCGATCATTCCATCAATCTCAGATGCAAGATGGGACTGAGCATCAACAAGCTGATAAGCATCTCCCATCTTGCCTTCTTTAATACTAATAACTGTTCTCGATATCGCCGCCATATTAAGCTGAACTCCCTCTGATCAAAAATCACCGTCATAATAGTCAATACTCTTAAACAGGCCCCATCGTAAAACATATATCCTATGCACGCAAAGGGAGCTCTCGGGTTGAGTAATTACAGTCTTTCTGAGCGGTTTTTTGTACTGGGGCATGGAAAGGATCTATAAATCGCTCGGGTTCCATATAGTCGCAGCAATGTATCTCTCGCTGTTGGCACCATCATTAAAGTAATAAACAACCACCACACTTCCATCACTTACTTGGACTGCTCTAGGATAACCAATATCATGATTGCCACCCCCCATTCTTAGTGGGATAGGTTTGCTCCAAGATTGGCCCCTATCGGGACTTAAGACCGCATAAATCCCGAACGGGTGGTTTCGATAACCATAAATTAAACAAAGCCGTCCGTCTGCCAGCTTTAAGAGAGCTGGCGGGCTTCCGCCAGTCCCAGTGTCAGGGACAGGAGTTCCAACTAAATTCCAATGTAGTCCGCTATCCCGGCTTTCAAATAGGTCTATATAATCTTTG
>CAJXEF010000156.1 GCA_913052545.1 uncultured Chloroflexota bacterium | reverse complement strand
CATTGACAGGATACGTTTGAAACTCGTAGCATGATGTTTATTTCAAGATAACTAAACCCGTGTTACTCAAAATTTGGGGGTTTTTAAGTCATGACTACTACAACCCAACAACGGAACTACTGGGAAAAAGCCAAAGATGCCGGTTTTGACTTAGGATGGTTAAACCAACTACGTGAAAACATCGTAATTGAGGAAGAAGCCGAGACCTCCGATAATCTAACAGGGAGAGTAAGCGGCTCTATACCTAGACCCGAGGCTCCCAAATTTGGAGCATACCCGTTTAGAACTAAAAAAGAGGTCTGGGGTTACAATCTTCGAAAATTACACGAAGAGTTTGTAACACGGCAATGGAGTTCTGCCACCGACATTCCTTGGGAGACATTAGAAGAATTGCCAGATGATATAGAAGCTGCGGAGTGTCAATTGGCAACTTTTTTCGCCCAAGTTGAATTCGTTGCCGCCGATGTCCCTGGTCGTTTTATAGCAACTATGTCCCCTGATTACCAGGAAGTTAGACTCGCCCTATTAGGTCAAGTTATGGACGAATCTCGCCACTTAGACGTATTTCGTAAACGAGCATTAGCTAACGGTGGCGGGTTAATGAGAATGATTGACAGTGTCACAGACGTAGTCGGCGGCAGTACAGATAACGCAAGAGAATATACCGAATTATCAACTAGACTGCACATCGTGGGAGAAGGCAACGTATTGACGTTGTTCCGCCTGGGGGAACTAATGGCTTATAACGACGCCGAAAAAGCGATTTATAGGCGATGTGCTCAGGACGAAGCTAGACATGTAGCAATTGGAGTACTCCACGCCAGATACATGAAAGAATCGAGCCCAGAAAGGATGGAAGAAATACATTGCTATTTGGACGAAGCAGAAAATCGCCAATCTTCCGGGGCAGGTGGAGAAAACCCAGCAGCCAGAAATATGTTGACGAGCGAAGCTCTAGCAGTATTGTTAGGTGGCGGCAAAGACAAAGTAGACGAAGGTCAAAAAATTCTCATGGCTGTTCGACAGAAACAAGTCAAAGAATATTTTCAACGATTGAAGTCCGCTGGGATGGATGATCGAATTACTAATGGAAGAGTCAATCCATCTCTCTTAGAGGCCTACAAGGCTCTTTGAACAATCGATCGATCAGGATAAAAGCCCCCACCTATAAGATGGGGGCTTTTGGTTTTAGGATTAAGTTTGTTGTAAAAGGAACTTAAATGGGGACTCCAGATCAGGACAATGAAAATACTAATCAAACCTCGGGAGATGAATCAGGATCACTGGGATGGATGAATGATTCTCTAGCCTGGGGCACTAAAGCTCGACCGGGTAAAAAAGGCTTGACCCTAGAGGACATTAACCTTGGCATTTACGGGCGGGTACCGGAACAGAGTGAAGAAATGACCCGAATGCCGCGTGGTGCTTTCCATGTACCAGGTTTGCCTCGCTTAGAATTTTACCCACTCAGCAAAAAGTCTGATATATGGGCAAATAACGCGGGAACATTATACGAGGAGGCCATTCAACGACGGTGGATGGCTCATGTTGACATACCCTGGGATAGTATTAAGACATTACCTCGGGAACTAGAATTATCTATGTGTCAACTCTCGACCGAGCTAGCACAGCAAGCGACTATAGAAACCGACTGCATAGGCCAGTGGGTTGGTCGTATGAACTACGCCTATCACGAAGTAAAAACATTTTTAGCAACGGAATTATACGATTCCGGTAGACATCATGATGTTTTCCGAAAACGTGCTTTAGCGAATGGAGGAGTTCTTGGTCTTGAAAGCCCTGGTCATATAAATCGACGAATCATAGAAAGCCGCGCAGGATGGACCGAAACAGCAATTTACCTGTACTTACTGAGGGCACCATTGACTCTGACCCTTTACCGGTATGGGGAAGCTTACGCTCTAAACCCCGCTGAAAAGTTAATATTCAGACTCTGCATTCAGGATAAAGCACGTCATATAGCATATGGCATGTCGCACATCAGATATGCCATCACAGAAAGGGGGCCTGACGTCGCATTAGGCTTATTAAGGATGATGGCCGGAGTAGAACAAGATTTGTATTCTGAGATGAAAGATCCTGTACTATGGGAAGCTTTGGCGATCATCTTTGGAGGTGGCCTAGAAAATATTTCTGCGGGTATGGAAATTGTTAAGAATCTTAAAAAGAACTATATCACTGAATATATTAACCGCATGAGATATGTAGGAATAGACAAGACCATAGAAAACTTGGCCCCGGGACTACGATCATATTTAGAGGCCGATGCACCACCAGGAGAATCTTAACTAAATGCCAGTTTACGAATATCGGTGCAATAACTGTAGTGAGATTAGTTCTTTTTTCATCAAAACATATGGTGGTAATCCTGCTTCGGGATGTCTTTCGTGCCAAAGTGATGACTTGGAGAGAATTATATCAGCGGTTGCCTACCTGCGTTCCGAATCAGACAAACTATCACAATTAGATCCTAAATATGGCAAAATAGTTGATCAAGCACTAAGCAAAGCGCCACTAGATACCAATCCAGATCACTACGTTAACAAAATGGTGCCTTTCAGTCGCGCAAAAGAAAGTGGAGAGCCATATTTTAAAGAATAACTAGCATCTGTAGATTTGATTAAATAGGCTAATAATTATCAGGATTGTATCCAATATTTTGGAATTTCGGAGGAGTCTCATGAGTTCCCTTGGCAACCCTTTACTGTTCCCATCGATTGAGTGGTTCGAGGCCCTGAAGCAAATAGTTAACGATGACACGGATTTTCGTAGGTTGGGGACTGTCGAAGCAGAAATGGGAATCAAAGTAGGAAACCAAATATTCGTTGTAACATTTGAAGCATTTGAATGCACACAAGTGAGAACTGGCAGCCTAAATGAACTGATGGATCTGGATTTCCATTTGGAACTTACCGAAGATGATTGGAAGGATTTGTTAGAGAACACTAAGCTAAACGGTGGGGCTGATCGACAACACACACTGAATACATTGGATTTAATGAAAGAAGATGGTTTAGCTCATAATGCCGCAGGGGACCAATTGCGTGGTGACATCTTTTTTAGGATAAACCAAAGTTTACAGCATTATTTCGACCTATCCGCCAAGATAAACACCGTGTTCGAATAACCACGATACTGTTCCTGAGCTGGTACTGTTCCTGAAAATATTGGATTTACATATAAACTAGGTAATTAAATTAACGTACCTAGGAACAAACTAATAATTTGAAAAGCAAATGGGAGGCCTCTTGGATCAACTACTCCTCAGTGCCCTTGATACAGCCAAATGTAAAGGTGCAGATTATGCGGATATAAGATCCGTTGAAACCTCCCAGGAAAGAATCGTAGTCAGGAACGGAGTAGTGGAAACAATTACCAAAGACGATTCAATTGGATTTGGTGTCAGAGTTCTCTTCAACGGCGCATGGGGGTTTGCTTCTTCACCAAGTTTGACAGTCGATAACGTAGATAAAACCACCCTGTTAGCGATTCAAATCGCCAAGGCATCAGCCTCTATCAAGAGAAAACCCGTGGATCTGGGACCTGCCGTAACGAGTAGAGGAACCTATATCACCCCAATAGAAATCGACGCCTTCAAAATCCCTATCGAACAAAAAATCGATCTACTTCTTGAATCGGATAAGGCTATGGTCTCAGTGAAATCAATCCGTTCGAGATTGGGTAGCTTAGTATTCATAAGAGAGCACAAGATATTTGCTAACACAGAAGGCGCCTACACTGAGCAAACTATATATGAATCCGGTGGAGGCATCCAATCAACAGCTGTGGGTGCCAACGAAGTACAAAGACGATCCTACCCCCAGATGAATGGCCGTCAACAGGGATGTGCAGGATGGGAATATATTACCTCGTTAGACATACCAGAAAACTCTGAAAAAACTGCCACTGAGGCCGCTGCCTTGTTATCCGCCGAACCTTGTCCCATAGACACTGTGACTGATGTGATAATTGGAGGATCGCAACTAGCCCTCCAAGTACACGAATCATGTGGCCACCCTATTGAACTGGACCGAGTATTAGGAGAAGAAGCGGCATATGCCGGAACCTCGTTCTTAACAACAGACAAACTAAATCATTTTGCATACGGATCCGAGCACGTAAATATCACGGCGGATAGTATCCGGACCCCCGGGTTAGGATCATTCGGCTGGGATGATGAAGGTGTACCGTCACAAGCTACGCCAATCGTTAGCTCCGGGCGATTTGTTGGCTATTTAATGTCTAGAGAATCTTCTTCTACCTTAGGCCTTACCTCCAACGGATGCATGAGAGCATCCTCCTGGAATAGATTACCAATGATCCGTATGACTAACGTAAGCCTTGAACCCGGATCATGGTCATTAGAGGATCTAATATCGGATACTCGATCCGGTATTTTTATGGAGACCAATAGATCTTGGTCTATAGATGATCGCAGATACAATTTCCAATTTGGAACGGAGATGGGGTACGAAATTAAGAACGGTAAGATCGGCAAACTTCTTAAAAACTGTACCTATACAGGTATCACCCCAGAATTCTGGAATTCTTGTGACGCAGTATGCAATGCTGACCACTGGGTTATGTGGGGCACCCCCAATTGTGGAAAAGGTCAGCCCGGGCAAATTGGACACACGGGCCACGGTGCCAGTCCCGCCCGTTTTCGTAACATCAAGGTAGGAGTATTCAAATGATTGGCGAGCAACAATGCAAACAAATCCTTGAGACCGCGACACAATCGTCTGTTGTAGACGAATGCGAAGCCTTTCTGAGTACAAATCAATTATCACTAACCAGATTCGCAAACAACACAATCCATCAAAATGTATCCCATTCGGATGCTCAATTGTTCATACGGTCCGTAATTGGGAACCGTCAAGGTAGAGCTACTACCAATAACTTGAGTCTTTCCGGAATTATTAAATGCCGTGAATCAGCTAGACAGAATGCATGCCTCATGCCTGAAGATCC
>CAJXEF010000155.1 GCA_913052545.1 uncultured Chloroflexota bacterium | reverse complement strand
AGGAGCCAATAGACCCAGTGCGTGTAATAACTAATAATTCATCCGGAAAGATGGGATATGCATTAGCCGAAGCCGCTAGAGATCGGGGAGCGACCGTGATTTTGATAACCGCCCCAACTGCTTTACCAACACCCATAGCCACCCATGTAATCCAAGTGAAAACAGCCCAAGAAATGTGCGACGCGGTACTTCGTGAATCCAGGCAAGCTGATGTTTTGATCATGGCTGCAGCAGTCGCAGATTATAAACCCGTAAATCCTGCTAACCAAAAAATCAAGAAGACAAACGACCATCTAAACATTGAGCTTACTAAGACGGTGGATATATTGGAGGCTAGTCCTAGCAACATAATTAAAGTAGGTTTTTCAGCGGAAAGTGAAAACTTGATCGCCAACGCTACAGATAAGGTTAAGAAAAAATCATTAGACTTAATTGTCGCTAATGATATCACTGATCCTGACAGCGGGTTTGGAGTTGACACCAATAAAGTAGTATTAATCGACCGCGAACACCGTGTGGACGAGTTACCTGTTATGAGTAAATATCAGGTAAGCCAGCATATCTTAGATCGAGTCGCAACTTTATTATAGCCCTCCGCAACCAACCATCAGCTCTTAAATCGTTCGCTCAGCGAACATTAATCGGTAACTGCTTCCTTGAACCTGCGTATAGCCTCAATATGTTCATCCGGTCCCGAAAGGCCAGCGCGCATAGTATTAACAGACAAATGGGTAGCACCAACCTCACCCCAGGCGGCAGCTGTCTTGTTCCATTCATCCGGGTTACCTTCACTAATGCTAACCCGACCTTCAATCCCTATAGCTCCAGGATCTCTGCCTGACCCAACAGCTATCTCTTTCATTTGAGCTATTTGCTCCTGTCCCTGTCCATCAGGCTTGAATTGAGGAAACCATCCATCACCTAGCCGACCAATCCTATCCACCACTTTGGGTGCACCTCCACCGAACCAAATCGGGATAGGTCTTTGAACCGGTAGCGGATTTATTCCAGCATGTGTCACCTTGTGATACCGGCCATCATAGTTAACGACCTCTTGAGTCCATAACAAGCGCATCAGTTCTATTTGTTCTTCTGAACGCCTACCACGATTACCAAATGTTTCCCCAAGCGCTTCATATTCCACGTCATTCCAACCTATCCCCACTCCTAAACGAAGTCTTCCACCAGTGAGGACATCTACTGCAGCAGCTTGTTTAGCCACCAAAGCCGTCTGGCGCTGAGGCAAAATGAGAATGCCCGTAGTCATCTGTATCGTTTCAGTAAAAGCTGCTAAATAACCAAACAGTACGAACGGTTCATGAAATAGATCTGTATGACTATAAGGTCGTTCCCAGCTCTCCCTTTTACTAGCATCGGCACCCAAAACATGATCAAATACTAATAAATGCTCATACCCTAGGGCCTCCGCGGCTTGAGCAAAATCACGAACTGCCCCTGGGTCTGCCCCGATCTCAGTTTGAGGAAAGATTGCTCCTAGCTGCATAATAAACTCCTATTATAGTGATTTACCCGATATCATCCCAATTATTATCATATAATGCTTTGACGGCACCATAGTTAATTCCCCAAGTTAAAGCGGTGGCTGGGGATGGAGGGTTCGAACCTCCGCTTCCTGAGCCAGAGTCAGGCGTCCTACCACTGGACTAATCCCCAAAAGCGTGTTCCCTGAAAAAGCAGTAGGTTTGTATAACGTACATATAATCAACCTACAGTCGTTTATACTATTAATACTGCAATAGGCTGTCAAGTTGCCATGCCAAATTCACCTGCTAAATACTATAAGCTATTGTCAGATACGACACCTGGGTATATAAATGGTACAAAGCCAACCTGTTACCCTGGGAGATATTACGATTGAGTATACCTTGGCCAATATCTAACCCGACAAGTCAAACTCGAAATTGCACAAATCTAATAATAACACCACGTAACAAACGCCTAGTAAGAGAAAAAAATTGAACTTTTTTGACGGACTGAAAGTACTGGATCTGGGACAAGGGATCAGTGCTCCTTTCTGCGCCAAGATGTTGGGAGATCTTGGCGCTATAGTAATCAAAATCGAACCACCCACCGGTGACAGGGCCAGAAAAATGGGTCCGTTTCCAGACGACTTACCAGATCAGGAGAAAAGTGGCGTTTTTCTTTCTCTTAATACAAACAAACTAGGTATAACTCTAAACTTAGAGACCCCGGAAGCACGAAAATTGCTTGCGAGGTTAATTGAAGAGACCGATATAATAATTGAAAACTTTCCCCCAAATTATTTAACCAGTTTGGGATTAGACTTTGAAGCTATGAAGTCCCACAATCCTTCATTAATACTCACCTCAATATCCCCGTTCGGACAATCAGGTCCTTGGGCTAATTACGCAGCTGATAACTTAATAATTTCTAATTTAAGTGGCTTTTCACGAATTCATCCTGGTCCCGTAGATGATTTGGATAAACAACCTCCCCTTCAACTAGCCGCCCACCAATCAGAATTTATAGCTGGCATAACCGCCGCTGCCGCAACATCTATCGCAGTAACCCAGAAATTGTCTACTGGATTAGGATCCCACATCGACCTCAGCGAAATCGAAAGCCTATCTGTTCTCCCTCAAACCGGGTTAACCGAATATGCAGAGGGAAATCCGTCCCGAGGTCGCCACAAGAGAGTAGCCGGGATTGAATCTCTTCGGGCAATATTACCTTGTAGTGATGGATATGTAAGTATATCCCCGCGCCAACAGGATCAATGGGAGCGACTCATCGAAATGATGGAGCATCCCGTATGGGCGAACGACAGTAGATTCGAAACCCGAGCAGGGAGAGTAGCTAACTGGAAAGCTTTAGAACCTTTACTATCTGCATGGACTTCTAAACAAACTAAAGAGCATGTGTATCGCGAGGCCCAATCCCGGCATATTCCATCATTTCCCATGAACTCCGTTCCTGATTTGCTTGTTTCTCCACAATTTGCCGCTAGAAATTTCTTTGTCAGTAGTAAACATCCCGTAGCTGGCGAATTGACTTTGCCAGGGTGGCCATTCCAAACTGAACAAGGTAATGACATTACACTGTCACCCGCCCCACTTCTTGGCCAGCATAATCAACTTGTCATGGGAGCAAATGGCTTAGGATTGGATATCAAAAATTTGGGGTTATTAAAATCTATAAATGCGATTTAATTAAACAAGGAGACCAAGTGCATCTATGATCATAGATCCAAATACATTCGAAGGATTTAACCGAGTGTTAACGGGAGTCGTGGTTCCGAGGCCAATAGCTTTCGTATCTACCATATCAAAAGAAGGTTTTATTAACCTGGCACCCTATTCATTCTTCAACGCTGTCGCCTATGATCCACCCACCATAGTCTTTTCCTCATCTCGTAATGCTGGTGACAAGAAGAAGGATACGTTGGCACACATCGAAGAAACAGGGGAATTCGTAGTGAACGTAGTTGTAGACGATATCGCAGAGGCAATGAACAGGACAGCAGCAGAATATCCAACCGACGTTACTGAATTTGATATCGCAGGACTCACCCCGGTGCCTTCAACAAAAATCAAACCTCCCAGAGTCGGTGAATCGCCAGTGAATATGGAATGCCAACTACAGCAAGTAGTTTCGCTCGGCACCGGCAGTCATCAGCACGGTTTAGTCATAGGGCAAATCATTCTCATGCACATTAGAGACGACATCATTGAAGGACACCGTATAAACCACAACAATCTAAAACCAACTGGGAGATTAGCGGGCAATATGTATTGCCACACTTCCGATATATTTGAAATGGTGAGGCCAACATACCAATCTGATTAAATATGATCTTTGGACCCCTCTTAGGAAAGAGCTACACATGAAAGCATTGCCGTTAAAGAACGTGCGCGTAACGGATTTCAGCTGGCAAATCGCCGGCCCGACCTGTACACGTTATTTGGGAGCCATGGGGGCTGAAGTTATCAGAATTGAAAGCAACCGTCGCCCTGATCCCTACAGAGAACGAAGCATAAGCAAATTTATTAACCAAAGCAAAACTAGTGCGACGATAAATCTAGCAGAACCCAACGGGCTAGATCTAGCAAGGCAACTTATCAGCATCAGTGATGTAGTAATCGAAAATTTCGCTCCCGGTGTAATAGAACGCCTAGGGCTAGGTTACTCTGACTTAACACAGATTCATCCTGGGATAATAATGCTATCCTCAGCTGGTCTCGGCCACTCAGGACCAGATATGAATCACGTCGCTTACGGCACTTTGATTCAATGCTTCACTGGCTGGAGCGCAGTCCAAAGTTATCCGGATGGATTACCTGATATCGGTGGTATTTGGACAGATCCTATGGTTGGAATGTTAGAGGTATTCCTTATAAATGCAGCACTCCACCAATCCTGGAATACCGGTAAAGGTCAATACATAGATCTCTCAATGGCAGAGGCTACAACCATGTTATTACCTGAGTTAATATTAGATTATTTTATGAATGGCCGGATACCTCAACCCGTGGGAAATCGTCATCAAAGTTTTGCTCCTCACGGAAATTACCCCTGCCTAGGCACAGATCAATGGATCGGGATAACTGTGACCACCGAGCTCCAATGGCAATCTCTTTGTGAGATTCTAGGACACTCAGAATTATCTGACGATCCCCGATTCGATAACTCAATCAAAAGGAAACAAAATGAGGAAGATTTAGACATATTAATCGGATCTTTCACTAAAACAATAGATGGCATGTCATTGATGGAAAAATTACAAAATATCGGAATAGCCGCCGGTCCAGCTCTGCCTCTAGAAAAATTTTGGGATAATAAACAACTCCGATACCGAAAATTCTTCCAAACTTACCAAGAAGAATCAGGGGAACACGTTTCTACTGAACTACCAACCGTCCCATGGTTATTAAATGGGAAGCGGGAGGTTAATATAACTGGCCAGCCGACTCGTGGACAACATAACGACTATGTTTTCAAAGAGATATTAGGGCTTTCCAAAGACGAGGTCGGAACGCTTACAGAGGGAAACGCAATATATTAACAAATTGTAGCTAAGAATCCCTTGCATGGATAAAATTTATTCTAAGACAAGTTTCGGCAACCTCAATCGGAGCTGGCTCTCCCAT
>CAJXEF010000154.1 GCA_913052545.1 uncultured Chloroflexota bacterium | reverse complement strand
CACTAGACCTGATGTGGAGGGCTACTTTCTGAGTGTGAATGGTGAGTACTTCCCCGGCAGCAGTACGTGTATGGACGTGGACGGCGGTGAGATATGTGTCTACCCAAAGGCCCTATATGATGGGAGCTTCAAGAAGAGGTCTGTACTGACCATGGTTCCATTTCCTGACGCTTATACTCACCGAATTAATTGGCCAGTAGCCGGTACCGTTACTAATGGGATACTGACAATGACGCTATCGTCAGATGTAAATATCTTGATGTCTATGACTCCAGAAAATGCTCAAATTAATACAGGGCCGACGCCTACTCCCTTACCGACACCTCTGCCAAGTTTAACCCCCACACCTATTCTGACGTCTACCGTGGCTTCGACCACAACGCCAGTTGTAACGGCTGAGACTGCTCCGTCTATCAAGATCACATCAAAAAGAGTTGCGCCGAACTCTCAAATCCTGTTAATGGGGACGGGATTCCTGGACGCAGGTAAACAGAATCCTCTCCCTAGTACTGTGTCAGGATCCGGCAAGAGTGTTATCAGTTTAGCTGGCACTACAGTGACGGCTCCTTATGTTCAATATCCGATCGAGATTACGGATGATGGGTCCTTCATGGCTGAGATTGTGATTCCTCCGACTATATTTCTTGAAAATGAAGGAACGGTCACATTGACCGTTACAGATGGGCGTGGAACAACGGCTTCGACGGATGTTGAATTGGTTGCGCTCGGAGCTAGTGTAGGATCAGAAGGCAAGTACCCTAATGAGAAAAACAAGTTGACAGGGCGTGGCTTTCAGGCAAATCGGCCGGATACATTGATTGGTATCAATTCAGTACAAGCTAAATATCTCGCAGCATTCGAAGACTACTATGTGGAGTATGAATTAGGAAAGGTAGAAGTCGATCCTAATGGTGCATTCCAACTAGATTTCGTTATTCCGGGTAGTGCACTAATACCGTCTGCCAACCAGATTATTTTGACTTCAAGTTTAGGTGAAACGGTAAAATTTTGGCATCTAATTCCTTCTAGAGAAATTAAAGTCGATCCGACCGAACTATTCCCTGGAACTCATGCCAATGCAACCATTCGAGGTATGCCTTCAAGTTATCCTATTGCATCTTCGATGGTTCTTATGGGTGACGTAAAGATTGGTAAAGACCTTTCAGGAAAACGGTTAGTTACGAACGAATTCGGAGAGGTTTCATGGACATTCTTAGTACCTGACCTCTCAACAGGATCTCACGAAGTCAAGTTTACGGATGGCACAGGGGCGGTTTCCAACTCTTGGGTGTCTGTCCAAGCAGGTATCTTAGAGCTGGCACCCTACCTAGCGATTCGTGGTCAAACGGTATTTGCCAAATCTTGGAGTTTCCGAGACCACGGTGGGAACCATAGTCAAGCGATCAAAGATGGACCGAATAGCGGAATCTGGCTTGAAGAAACTCGCCTGCAATCACCATACGTGGAATATCCGATAAGAATTCCTAAAGATCGGGAAGTTCTTTTTCAGATTAGGGTGAAACCAGAATCTATTCCAAGCGATACGGACTCGGTGCAAATTAAGGCCATTGACCAACTTGGAATGGTAGCTGACGGGTCAATCCTTATTATTAAGCCTTTGGTCTCCGTTTCGCCTCCAAAAGGAACCAGAGGCTCAGAAATCACTGTCAGCGGTACAGATTTTGTTGTAGGAAAAGACCCAAATGGTAAAGCATATAGAGTCACCATCAAATATGGTGAAAAAATGCTCGGATCTGCGGTTTTGCATAAAGATGGAGGTTTCAAGAAAACTTTCATTGTTCCAGATTGGGCACCTCTTGGGTCTACAGTTCCGATTACGGCAGAAGTAGCGTCCCTCGGCGTTTCAGCATCAACAAGCCACACGGTTCCTGAAACTGGATTATCAATAGACCCTCAAGTTCCAACAAAAGGACGGTTAGTGACGATTACGGGTTCTGGGTACCCTGCAGACACCACGTTATATCGGATTTACTTCTCTAGCATGTGGTTGCAGCCCCCTAGCACTAAAACTGATAGCTATGGAAATTTTTCCGTATCGGTTCAGATGCCTGAAGATATAAAAGCAAATGATGTCAGGCTAACGGTTAGCACTTATTATTTTTCACATACATATCTAATTCCGACAATTAACTGATGATTGTTCTGCGATTCTGTATACTGATTCGAGATGGTAGCCGGTTTCATAAATCCTAGAGAGGTAATGTGCCCATCTGTTAATCCTCTATTCAGGTAACTTTCAAGTCCAAGACCGCGATCTTTAGTATCTTTATTGAAGATCTTAAATGGTTTATCACAGTCGAAGGAGGCCGATAATGGATTTTCTAATGGTGAATGACGGATCTTTCCTAGGCACTTGGGCAGCTGGTTCCACTCCTATTTACGGGATGGTATTAGCCGTCGTGTCTGCCATTCTAGTGATCTTTTTTACTAGGATAGGTACGAAAAGACTCATCATGAAATGCGTAGTGGGTGCGTGCGCCGTGGCGTCAATCCCTCTAGGGCTTGAACAAGCAGGGCTTGCAGTCCAGCTAAATAATCACGATGTTTCAACCTATCTGAATTTTCTCGGCACCGTATTAGCGGTGGTAATTTCAGTGCCATATATGATTTTTAACGTGATTAATTCATTCTCTGGCGGTAGCACTAGTTCTGGGTACGCCACGGGGACGGTCTTTGGTGCACAGGGAGCTACGAACCAAAGTGGGGGTTCATTTGATTCTTCCTCGAATACCTTGACTTTCACAGCAGGTCCCAGGAGCGGAGATACTGTAAATGTCGGTTCACAGACTTTAACCATCGGTAGGTCGCCTGATAACGATATCGTTATAGACGATCCCACAATCAGTCGACATCACGCTCGAGTGACGGTATCAGATGGTACATACCGCATCGAGGACCTAGGTAGCAACTCGGGGACTAAGGTCGACGGCAACAATATTGAATCAGATTTATTAAAGCCTGGTGCTTCGATCAAGCTGGGTAATACAGAATTCCAGTTCGCAAGGTTAGGGGGATACACCGAACGGTTCCCTACGTCAGCTGGGGCGACATCAGCTGGGAGTGACCAAAATGCGACTAGAATAATTTCTGAGAGCACATCTAGTTCATATTGGTTAGCAATCACATCGGGTCAAGCTACTGGGTCTACGTATCAGCTATCGGAAGGCGTGAATGTCATAGGAAGGCAAGTTCAAGATGGATTTTCGATCGATGATCAATACATCAGCCGGCGGCATGCAATGATTCGCGTGAACGGTGGTGACTTGTCTATCTATGATGTGGGAAGCACAGGCGGGACCAAGTTGAATGGGACGGAGATTGGCGGGGCAGTTGTTAATCATGACGCCGTTATCAAAATTGGACAGACCGAGCTGAAGCTAATATCGGTAGATAACCCTCGTCAATTCGCTGACGCCACTATGAGCGGACGAACGATGGTTGATAGATCAGGGGAGAAAGTAGGGGCGTTGGTTGTGGTATCTGGCGCAGATGCGGGCAAAAGCTACCTGCTCTGTCAAGGCGAGAACAGTATCGGACGACAGTCAGGCAGCGAGATCACAATAAACGACGACACTGTGAGTCGAGAGCATGCAGTCTTACGATGCCAAGATGGCAGGGTGATATTGCATGATGTAGGTAGCGCGAGCGGGACTTTGTTAAACGGCCAACGGATAGGCGGAATCTCCATTAAACAGGGAGACGTAGTTTCCGTGGGACGCACTGAACTTACGGTTATGGCTCCGGGCAAATAATCCGACCGTCCATGTTTTAGTAAAGGATTCCTCGTAAACTCGTGACCGAGATCGTTTTTCGGTAATCGATTTCGTGTGAACCTGAGCCTGTGTCGATGAGCGAATAATTGCCTTATGTGACTAGTGGCATTTGAATGATGATCATTGTTGCGCTAGAACCAAGTCTCGCAATATCGGGTCACCGATCCTTTGGTACTCTGATCTACGTGATATGAACTAACGATGAGTAGGTTCTGATTCAGATAGAACATCACGTTTGGTTACCATAAATCCCCAATTCGATCTGCCTTTGACCGGCCCACTCGAATAGATATGAAACAATTGCTCAAGAAATTCATGATTCGGTTTCCTGCTAGTGAAAAAGGCGGCGACGCCATTGTCGTCAACGGATTAACGGATACTGGATTGGTCAGAGGTCATAACGAAGACGCCTACATTGTTCTTCACAACGAAGCTAATCTAGGAAACGTGGACACAGTGATGGCGGTCGCCGATGGAATGGGCGGTCACGCTGCCGGAGAGATTGCGAGTTCAATAACGATTGCCGATATTAAATCTCGGTTCAATATGGGGGAACATCAAACCTTAGATGCCCGAGAATTTTTGGGATTTCTTGGGCGAATTCTGGAAACAGCGAATACAAACGTTCTTGCAGCAGGCCAAGATAATAACAACAGAGGTATGGGTACTACGTGTACCTTGGTGGCTCTTCGTGGCCGCAAGCTATATTACGCCCACGTGGGTGATAGCAGGGCATACCTGATCAGGCAAGGTCGAATGCGGCAAATCACAACCGACCACAGCTGGGTACAAGAATCGGTAGATGCCGGTATATTGACCGCACAAGAAGCCCGAACGCATCCAAACCGTAATGTGATTACCCGGGCCGTAGGCCTTGATCCAGATGTTAAGGTCGACCTAGGGAGCCACGAACTAAAGAACGGTGATTTAATCGTCCTGTGCTCTGATGGCCTGAATTCGATGATTAGTGACGCGGCAATCGAAAACATGACTCATTTATGTTCAGATAATGATCTATGCCAGGCTTTGGTTAACGCAGCGAAGGAAGCGGGCGGCGACGACAACATCACTGTCATAACTGCTAGGGTCGGTCGATCGAAAAGCCTAAATGAGGAATACGTAGACCTGAGTGACAGAGATACCGTGGATATGGAGTCATCTGACTCAATACTCAGTAAGTTCCGAGGATTATTTCGAAACACTAACTGACACTCGCTTGTTTAGTGCCCAATGAAGAATCGGTTTTTCTAAGACTCATAACAGAGTTGGCCGCCCTATATAATCCCCGGCAGAGATGCTGCAGCGTATAGGCAGGTACGAGGTCTTAGAGACCCTGGCAGGCGGTGGCCAGGGCACGGTCT
>CAJXEF010000153.1 GCA_913052545.1 uncultured Chloroflexota bacterium | reverse complement strand
TTGGTTAGGAATGAAGGGTTTATCGCCCCGTACATGTAATCCAGCGGTAGTTACGAGGCCGAGTTTGCTTTCGGACAGTGGTTTAGCCATGGGCGTCCAAGGAGTATCGTCATATTCCAGGCATGGCCACATTAGCATTTGTTTCCTAACTATCTCACTGAGGTGTTCTAACCTGGGCATCAGTCCTCCATTTTCTAAGTATAGCTAGTGATCATTGACCAAATCTAGTATTAGGAGCCCTTTGCTATAGCTAATCGGACAATATGAACTTATGTTCAACCAATCTCTTTAATCTTTGAAACTGTTACTAATGCTACCGGTGTTGCACTTATGTGTAAACACTATCTTTTACGTCTGGGTCACTTCTACATGCTGGAGAGGTCCGTGGAGAAATGGCAGAGTGATGCCTCAGGGCCTGTGCTAGTACTGTAGGGTTAGTCATTCCGGTATACTACGGGATAATATTTTGTTCATCCAATGAGAAGGAGGTCCGGTGTTGGCTACTTTTTCGGACGTTAAATTTGTCCAGACTCCAGTGCTAAATATTGGTTATGAAGAACATGGAGACGAATCCGGATTCCCCATAATTTTGCTGCACGGGTTTCCTTATGATGTACGATCGTGGGATGGGGTTGCGCCACTGTTAGCTGATTCAGGATATAGAATACTGGTTCCTTACTTGAGAGGTTATGGCCCTACCACTTTCTTGGATCCCAGTGCGCCCCGTATGGCTGAGCAGGCAGCGATAGGACAGGACGTTATTGATTTCGCGGATGGATTGAATGTTGACATATTTGCCTCGGCCGGATTTGATTGGGGCAACAGGGCTGCCTGTATAACGTCGATTCTTCACCCCGATAGAGTGAGAGCCCAAGTAGCGATAGGTGGTTATTCAGTTCAGGATACTGTTACCAAAGAGAAACCAGCGTCGGCTATTAGTGAATCCCGGCGCTGGTACCAGTGGTACTTTAATACCGAACAGGGGAGAATCGGACTGTTAGAGAATCGTAGGGATATTATCAGGCATCTGTGGGAAACCTGGGCACCCGGCTGGAAATATACGGATGAGGCTTTCAATAAGTCTGCACCATCTTTTGATAATCCGGATTTTGTGGAGATTACTTTACATTCCTATCGACATCGCCACATGAATGCTAAAGGAGAGGAAAGATTTCTCGACACGGAGCGGGGGTTAGCAAAGAGTCCTCCAATCCCGGTGCCATCGATAGTATTACGCGGGGAAGATAGTGGACTTGGTAGGCCGTCTCCTAATCCAGAAGAAGATGAAAGAAACTTCTCTAAATTAGTAGCTAGACGTATTGTTCAAGGAGCAGGACATGACTTGCCCGTTCAAAGGCCAGATGAGGTAGCTCGGGCTCTACGAGAGCTTTTATAAAGAGTAATTTTGCAGGTAGATTAGGGTCATGGCCTCCACAAACTTGGGTAAGCCATGACCAAATTCTAATCAAGTTACAGTTATCTTGATCCAATTACATGATCGACAGTCACTTCGTCCCAGGGACCCGGAAATTGGCCTTTAGGACTGTCCCCGTGCATAAATATGTTTTCCTGTCGATGCCACGTTTCCCGAGGGGATTCATAATAAACTTCTATACCGTTCCCGTCGGGGTCTTTGAAATAAATTCCGATAGAAATACCGTGGTCATGGGCCTCACTAGATATACCTTTGTCCTTTAGTCTCACGTAGAACTCTTTCAAATCATCCAGGGTGGACATTCGCCAGGCCATATGATTAAGGCCTACCTGTCTGTTTTGAACACCGGGTGCGTCTTCCCCAACTTCCATCAATGCTATTTCATGTGATTCATTCAAGTTGGCAGACATAAAAGCTGCCCGACCGGGAACGAAATCATAAGTATGGAGTCCTAGAATGTCTTGATACCAGCCTTGCGATTTTTCAGCGTTCCGGACATAAATATTAACGTGGCCTAGGTAATTAGGTGTATATCCCATACTAGCCTCCTGCTATTTTAATTCCCGGATCTGGATGTTATGGGTCATATTACCAAGGGTGGCGTCCGGGTTTGTTGTTGGGTCCCTCGCGAAAAAAGAGTGAGTGGTAACTGGAAGGCCTGGCAAATAATGCTCAGGTTCGAGTAAGTCTCTATCAAAAACCCGTTTGATAGAATTTCCTGCCAAGTCTTCTAGTATATCTCCCACCGCCACTGTATATTGACCGGTACCCCATGGGACAGCTGGGAAGAACTGCCAGGATTTCTCTTCGGAGCCGACCTGCGTGTACCCCTGGATCTGCTGGCCAGATCCAGCCTGAATACACAGACACCTATGTGTCAAGGCATGATCCATAGGCCGATCGAATTTAACTGTGATTGGGTCGATGGAATTTGGCCTTGGATAATTATATGACCAGTTGTTGATTTCGACTAACAACCGTTCTGGTGGCCCGATGTTGTATTTCATTTGTCGGCTGGATTTAAGCCGGGCTCCGCGCCCGTCTACTAAATCTTCTTTGATGTTCAACAAGATTGGAACACCCTCTACTAGAGGGTATCCTGATTCTATATTTCCCTGAAGGCCACGTTTGATTCTTGCGGGGTCCAACAAGATTGTCAGTCGTTTATGCTCGTAATCCCATAATTCAGGCTCGTTCAGAAAAACATTCTCTAGCTGTTCACCCGTATCTATCCTTTGCATAGTTATGGCTCTGGATGCATTTCCTTCACTCATTGAGTTAGAGAAATGGATGTAAAACTTCAACTGGTTAACCGGAATTTGATTGGTGGTCGGATAAACTGAGATTATTTCAGTAACCGGGTCTAGGTTGCTAGGAGGGCTTTGGATGGAGTAGGCCTCGAATTGGCGTTGTTGGTTGGATTTGGTATCGTCGTAAACGATTAATGAATATAGGGTATCTCTTAAAAATGGGAACCGAGGTTCGAAGCGAACCGATTCCTGGTCCATATGAAAAGTTCCAGGAATCGGTTGGAGAGCTTTTTCTCTGTTGAAATGTTCGAGTATCAGAGTAGGAAATACTGCTAAATATTCCCCGATTTCTGCATCCGATATTGCTTTAAACTGGTCTAGATCAGCTTTGTTCCATCCACTGATGGTTAGGGATTTGCTGCTTTCATGATCAGACCAGCCTAATTTTAAAGGATGTCTGACAGTCACAATTGTGATGTCTCATATGAACGTAGATGCATCCCCGAGTCGTCCTCTTGATACATGAGAACTGCGGTTCCATTTAGGTTGGCTAATTTACGGACTCCCGACTGAGGCAATTCTTCTCTAGGGACTCCGGATAAAGGTGATAATGGGCCATCTCGATTTTCGTCGAGTGACCTGTCCGGCTCTGTAAGAGAGCCTTGCTGTTCGATGTATTTGCAGGCTATTTTGGTCAAAGGATGATTTGCATTGGAGATTAAGAGGAATTCCTCTCCTTTATCTGTGTAGGATACTATGTCTAGAGGCCTATTATGCGCCCCTAACTCCGCCACCGTTTTGCCCATCAGGTGAGTATTATCTTTAAGATCTTTTAATGAGAATTGAACTACCGGCGTGCATGTGTAACTGGCCAGTAAACTGGTGTTGTTTTCATAGGGTACGAAAGTTCTTATAGGAGCAGCGGTTTCGTACTTGCCATGGGACACGTGAAAAATCTCTAGAGAATTCCTTTGTGAAGTACCATTGAAAGGGAAGGGAATCCTTCTTAGAGTGGATGAGAACTCCTCGTTCGACGCTCCGGCAATCAGTAGAATTCCGTCAACGTAGCATATATCCGTCACTGTCACAGTACGTAGAGGGTCTCGGGATACTATCCTTGGATCATTTACGTCAGGAGCATCCTGTAGAACTGTTTTAGAGAACGGTATGTCAGACAAATCTATGCTTGATATTGATCCGTCATGTCGTATCTTGACTAACACCGGTTGGGATTCATCACCAGTTCCCCTTATGACAGCCAGGTAGATGTTTTGAGATGTTGGATGAACGGCTATATCTCGTACGAGCATATCGGCTCTATCACAGCCTAAATAGGACGCCAAGGGGACATCAACGTTTTCTAGGTTAATTGAATGATCTGTATTTGATAAGTCTGTATCTGAGACATCAATCGCGAATATCGTGGCTCCTACGTTGTCTCCAACGAACAAGATTCCATCCGGTCCAAAAACCATGGGTCCTACCGATTTAATTTGGGGGTCTCCTACCTCCAGGCCGTATTTCCTTAGGTCAACTACAGTATCGTTTTTGTTCATAATAATCTCCTAAGTAATCTTAATTTTGTAGATTTGGTTATATAAAACCTATTAGCCGTTGTTTTACGAGATTTTCAATCAAATTAATGAGGTGAATCATCCAATTACCAAATAAGATAATATGGTGACTGGTTATAGTCAACTTGATTTTAGTCTCGCCGATACCAGAATTGATTAGATCCTAAGTTGTACCATTATCCTTTAATATTTTGACCGGAATCAAGTTGTTAAGAGGTCCTTGCTTAAAATTTGAGTCTATTTTCTAAAATTCCCCGATTTCATACCCTTGACTCGTGGATTTACTATCCGAATTACAGGTTCTTGTGGATTGGCAACTTCTTTGCCAACGGAGCTCTTTGGCTGCAACTGCTTTCGGTTGGTTGGTTGGTTCAGCATTTAACTGAAGGTGAAACATCGTCCGCTTTGCTGGTAGTAACCATTGGAGCTGTTAATACATTGCCTTCTCTCTTCGTGAGTCCTTGGGGAGGGGTTCTTGGTGATCGCCTGGATCGGCGCAAGCTGGTAATGAGCCTACAGCTTTTTATGACATGTATGGCCTTTTTCTTCGCGTTTTTGATACTCATGGATTTGATAAGGGTCTGGCATGTCTATTCGTATGTCTTAATTTCGGGGGTTTGTCGGTCCTTGATACAACCCCTAAGGCAGGCTCTGGTAGCTAATACAGTTCCAAAGGAAGCAATCGGCAACGCTCTTGCTACTAATGTGCTTACCATCACCGGGACCCGTCTCGTTGGGCCTTTCTTCGGGGGCATTTTAATAACATTCCTGGGGTTTTTCTGGAATTTCATAGCTGAAGGGTTACTTTACTTGGGAATGGTCCTGGCATTCTTGCCAATGCGCACACCGTATTACCAACCCCGAAGAGAATCACAGGCAAAATCTTTCTTTTCGGATATTAAAGAAGGAATTGTTTACATATGTAAAGGGGAGCGGGTTATTCTTCACCTGATG
>CAJXEF010000152.1 GCA_913052545.1 uncultured Chloroflexota bacterium | reverse complement strand
TTCGTTTATTAGTGCTTGGATACGGGTCCTGACATCTAGGCTCATTGCATTTGGCTTGAGGCCTAGTAGTACTCCTAACATGACCGAACGGATTACATATAGCTTGTCCTCTCGCTCACCACACAGGTGAGCAACATCCCTGACCTCTCAGGCTTGTTCTATAAAGCCTAACATACTCAACTCATGTCCTAGTAACCATATAGCTCTGTCCAATGGTACTCCCTGTTTCAGTTCTCTTTAGCCATTATTATAACGTAATGGAATATTAAAGTTGTCTAACGACGTATCTATGTGCTAGTCTGGCGTCGCCTATCCAACGAACTTGAAGGTGAGTCTCTTGATTAATAACCGATTAAAGGTGTTCGAGCCAATTGCCGGCGAAAGAGTTGGCATAGATGATTTAGCCGATAGACCATCCACTTTGAACGGGAAAGTACTTGGGCTCCTTAATAATACTAAAGACAGGTCTGATATCATTTTGGACCAACTCGAGCACCAATTAAAGGACCAATTCGAAGGCGCCGAAATCAGATATTACAGGAAAAGTAGCGTGAGCGGCATGTCTGCGGCAATCAAAGAACAGCTTATCAATGAGGTTGACGTATTGATAACTGCTACGGGAGATTGAGGATCCTGCACCTCGTGGAGTGTCCACGATTGTATGACTCTTGAACGAAATGGTATCCCTACTGTAACGATAGTCACTCATTCGTTCGCTGATTACGGAAAACGAATAACTAAACTTCAAAAGATGCCCCATTTACCGATCGTAGTTATCAACCATCCAGTTGCTGCCCAACCTGAGGCAAGCATAAGGTCCGATGTTACTGCACATTACAGTGAGGTTGTAGCGGCTTTAATACAAAGTTAAAGGACTGTGAATTATATGCTCGAAATAGGGCCAGCTGCGAGGCTCATCGATGTTGATCCAACGGCCTCTAAGATTTATGAACAATTTTATGATTCCGGCTGGACTGACGGTCTGCCTATCATTCCTCCTACGCCAGACTTAGTTGACCGAATGCTGAAATATACAGACCGAGCTAGGCACGAAGTTGTTTGTGAACTAGAACCCAGGGGTGGAGTGGCTACTGTTGAGAAAATAGCGATAAACTCCATCATGGCTGGGTGTAGACCGGAGTATTTACCTGTGGTAATTACGGTCATCGAAGCAATCAATGAGCCCCAATATAATATATATGGTCGTCAGACTACCACTCATCCAGGAGCCCATTTGATCATAATCAATGGTCCTATTCGTAATGAACTCGACGTCAACTGTAGGCAAAATGTCTTTGGACAAGGATGGCGAGCGAACGCGACGATTGGTAGAGCAGTGCGTTTGATTTGTGCGAATATAGGAGGAGGCATCCCTGGAGTGACGGACATGGCTACTCATGGGCATCCTGGTAAATACTCCTTTTGTATCGGGGAAGATGAAGAAGGTAGCCCCTGGGATTCCCTTCATGAAGAACGGGGACTTCCTCACGGAACGAATTCGGTGACCGTATTTTGTACTGAATCTCCTCACAATATTAATGATATGGTAAGTAAATCTCCTGAAACGTATTTAGAGACCGGGGCTTCCGCAATGTGCCACTTGGGGGCGAACGGGGTTTACCGAAGTGGTATAGAAGGGGAACAAATGATGGTCTTAACCGCCGAGTCGGCTATTTGGCTGAACGACTTTAAATGGTCTAAGCAACGTGTAAAAGAGTTTTTGTTTGAGAAAGCTCAAAATCCGGTTGGACTCCTGAGAGATAGGGGAGGTTGGGGAACGGTGGATCAGCCGGAGTTCGTAGATATTACCAATGATCAAGCCATGATGCCCATTGTTCCGCGACCTGAGAATCTCATTATAGTTGTTGCGGGCGGATATGGCAGGCATATGAATGCAATATTATCCGCTGGATACAACCTCAGCGTAACTAGAGGGATCCAATTTAAAGACGGGACACCTGTAATATCTGTCCAAGACTTTCTTAAATAATTCGCGACAGTTGAAAATAGATCGCTAAAGCTTGTTTAAGTTTGGCAGTACCTCATTATCCATAAACTCCAAATCCGCCACGGATGTTTTCGAACAGGGTATGCATGGTGAATATAATGACATAGTGGATAAGATTAATTGGATAGTTCCTCACCTGCTATGTCATTGTGACAACGTGGCAGCGCAAAGTATCTCGGCTCCTAAGTGGCTCTATCTGGTAATTGTGGTTCCTTGGCAAAAAATATAAGACCGATAGCGGAAACATACAAAAGAGCCATTGAAATGAACAATATATTGTAGCTACCACTTAGGTCACGGATTAGCGCACCAAGCCCTGGGCCTAACCCTAAGGCAAGCGTTTGTAACGGGCCAAAGGATCCCAGTATCGATCCATATGAATTCCTTCCGTAATATTGCGCCAACATCATGTGCTCTAATGATCCGATAGATCCCGAAGAGACACCCCAAATAACAGCAAATGCATATGCTGTGGGTAACGTGTTCACATACACCAGAAATATATCCATAGATGCAGCTATGATTAAAGCCAAAATGAGGCATCTTCTAGGAGTTATATGATCTGCTAGAATTCCCCAACCCACGTTCCCAAGGGCCAAAACAGTCCCCAAACTTAGCACAGCTGCCGCCTGGGTCTGGGAAATTGAAACTTCGAGCAAGTACGGTTTTAGACTAAACCCGACACTTGAGGAAGCGATGGTTCCGATACAGGCCGTAAAAGCTATACACCACAGGGTCCGGGTCCGGAAGGCTTCCCTAACGGTCCAACTAAATTCTGGCAGGTAGCCGATATTTTGGACCTGGTTAGGGTTAGTTACTTCGGTTCCAGAGGAATCTACAGGAACGAGTGGCTCCAAACCATCCGGAAGCAGGCCAATATCTTCAGGGCTCCTTCTTAAAAGCCATAGGAGAGGGATCACTAACAGGAGGCTTAGAACTCCTAAGTATTGAAAGCCTATACGCCATCCAGATCTACTAGCTACCAGCGAAAATAGCATAATGTTTATGGCTCCGGTTACGGGGCGTATGGTAGAGCTAATTGCGACTACAATATTCCGTTTTCGTCGGAAGAAATTTACGGCTATTGTCCGGGGTACAATACCAATCAGCACAGGATTACTTATTGCCCGTCCAATAACGTAGGCTACATAAAATTGCAATACGGAATCGGCTCCAGATAAGAAAAAGAATGCTAGGCCCGCTATGATCAAACCCATAGGCATTAGCCAACGAGGGCCATATTTGTCTGCCAATTTACCTACTATTGGGCTGAGCAGACCGCTAGCCCAAGTTCCCAGGGTTGCTGCCAACGCGATCGTGCTTCGGGTCCATCCCATGTCTTCGAAGATAAAATCTTGGACTCCGCCAATTACAACTTGTGAGGATCCAGTGGCTGCGAATGTAGCACAACTCGATAAAGCCAATACAAACCAGCCGTAATAGAATGGAAGAGGTGGACGCCAGTTTAATAGGTTTTTCAGTGTTTTACCCATCTAAGATGTTCCTGTCCAGTGCGGCGAATAGAGGCCTAGTGGTTACTATTATGTCAGAGATATACTTATGAAAATATAGTCAGGAAAGCTTTGTTAATATAATATAAACTAAATGGGTGCCTGTAATAGAACCCTCAGCTACGATTTCGAGGGCAATTTATCATCTATGTCTAAGCATATTGGCGGACGAAAAATAGCTTCTAGTCATACCAGTGTAATAGATTCGGCATTTCCGATAGTACATAAGGCAGCCAACCTTCCTGAAGTAAATAAGATTGCTCTGGGAATAATTAAACAAGTCGGGAAAACTAGGGGTATAAGAAGATTAAAGTTTCTCCCAATTACTGGTGGATGGAGGCTTACTGTCCGATCTGATTCAACAGTACAGGAGATTTACATTTATACTGATGAACCGGGTAGAACGAAGGATATCTTAGAGGCCTTTTTTAACTGAAGATATCTAACCCTGCATGACCCAAACCAAGGCTATTAATGATGCTAATGTTGCTATCGTGAGAACTACAAATTTTGGGTAGTTTCTTATCAGGCGCCTACCCGACCTGTAAGATATCGCCAGCGCTAAGACCAAAAGGAATACGCTTAGTATTAAAATTAATTTGGCCAACATCGCTCGAGTAAACTCCCATATCGATTCAGGATTAGGCACCGGTAACAGTGCATCTTTTTATTTAAGACGGGGCTACTATCGTATGTACCCGCTGTTGGTATTGTCATAATAATCATTTAGTTTGTTACTATCTTGGACTGCTTTGGTTATTGGTTTTGGCGAGTCTTTGGATCCTGTGATATTTAGTAACCGTTTTATAATAGAGTCTAGGGTGTCCCCTTTTACTGCTTGCTGTTTAATGAATAAATAGGCGTCATCGGAGATTCGTATCGTTTTGCTCAAGCCCACCTCCCAGTGGTTATACCAATCACAACTTTATAGACTTGGTTACATAGGAAGCTGTCAGTTAATTAACTTAGGAAAATTAGAACAATATGTATTGTCCAAGTAACATGCCTTGTTCCAGTCTAACGCTGCTTTTTTCGGCTTTCCGATCTCTAGATATGAATTGCCTCGCTTAAAGAAGAAATCAGGTTTACTTATATCATTTCTTAAAATGAACCAATCGTAAGAGGTTATGGCTTTCTTATATTGGCCAAGTTGGTAATTGCATTCGGCCGTTAAGAGATAAGATTCGAAATAACCAGGTTCGAGTTGGATTAGTTTGTCACCGTCTTCTGCGCAATTTACCCACGATTCCATATTGTTATGAATTTTTTGGCGGAGGTAGTAATAATAATAATTTTGTTGTAATTCGAGGGCTCTGTTTATATTATCTAAAGCGGAATGGAATTCACCAGATTGGGTTTCGTTTCTTGCTATCAGATAATGTTTTCTAGCTTGTGTAGCATTTTCCGAGTATCGTGTATCTGTGGTGGTATCGCATGCGGTAAAAACCGTGGTAAATGCGATCAAGCACATCATCGTCATTTTGAAATGCCACATAATATACATCGGCTTTTAAGTGATTGGTTAAAATGATTCGGTCCGGTAATTAAATTCTTTACCGATATATCTGTATACCTCACCGATCCTGGCACATTTTCGTGGAATTAGGGTATGTCCATTGTAAATTTGGCTGGAAGATAAAAATAACCGTTTCAGGATCAGGTTTGTAAACTGCCAGCGCCTTCCGCGATTTTGGTGGGGATCGTAAAGGGATTCTTCAATG
>CAJXEF010000151.1 GCA_913052545.1 uncultured Chloroflexota bacterium | reverse complement strand
CATTCTTAAATGATTCTGAATTAAACAAAACTCGCAACACTGATCGCAAATCAAACCCTGATCTAAAATATTCATTCTCTAGCATAGATATCAATTCGGGATCTTGAGGGGGAGTGTTCTGCCAAGCTGGGACCTGGACATCATCGGCTACGAAGAAATTGTATAAATGCCTAGCAATGAACCGAGCCGTAGCTGGCTGCTTAGCAATAATAGAAACTATATCCTCTCCATTAAACTTTCCTGTCTCACCCAAAAACGTTTTTTCTTCCTCATCATGATCGTAGGGGTTAAAAATAAAATGTGAGTCGTACCGTCCGTAAGGATAGCGAGGTATAGCGTTTGTAATAGTCCATCCAGTGAAGGCTCTTGCTGCTTCTTTTACGTCATCCTCAGAATAATTTGCCTGGCCATCCATCCCAACCCCCATCGAGAATAGCTCCAAGAGCTCCCTCCCCCAATTCTCATTGATTGCACCATTGTGACTCATACAATTATCCAAATAAAAAACCATTGATGGATCTCTCGACAAACCTAGGAGTAACTCCTGGAAGGAACCCATTCCATCTCTACGGAACATATCCAGTTGAAGCTGGATCATACGCCCATGTTCGCATTTCGAGTTCCCCGTACAAAAAATACCGTGCCAGAATAAGGTCATTTTTTCCTGAAGAGGCCTTTTAGTATTAATCCAAAGGTAGGTTAAATACGATTGGTTGACTTCTAAGGCATTCAGTTCTTTCCAATCAACAAAATACCGTTCTAGCAGATCAGTTTCTACTTCCGGATGCCCATCCGGATTAAGCAGATCCTCTACCGTCTCCTCATACCCATTAGATGCTAACCCTTCTAATTGTTGGTAAGTAGCTCCGAATCCTGCCCTCCGCATAAGATGAGCCATTAAATCAATTTCGTTGGCTGCCATGGTTCTTCCTCCAATTTTTAAACGTTGGGACGACCGTTTATCAATAAGGGTAAACCTCTTATGTAATCAAGGTTTCGAAATAGTGCCACGTAGATTGTTTTGCTAGAAGTGTTACATACACAAACCGGCAAACTATAACCCTTTACTTGTTAAGAATACTACCAACGGTGTTTTTCCCTGTCAATCCATATCAAACGGTGTCTGGACGAACCCTAAGGATATGAATGAGGAATCTCTTCAGATTGACTCTAAAGGTTGGTGATAGTATGCTTTTAAAATCCCAGCCAAAAGCTAGTTACCGTTTGTTCCCGTAAATTTGTTATTTATGGCTAAACAGGAAACATACAAAGTTATATACGAGCCCAATGTGATGGTTCCGATGCGTGATGGAACACGACTAGCGACCGATATATTCCGTCCGGATGCGCCAGGGAGATTCCCAGTATTGGTTAATCGTGGTCCATACGGTAAGGACCAATACATATCGAACCCAGACCATTCAACATGGTTTTTCCCGGTTCATGGTTATGTGATTTTGAGCCAAGATTGTCGAGCTAGATTTAGTTCCGAAGGAGATTACTACAATCCTGTCTTCCAGGAGTCGTTAGACGGGTATGACACGGTAGAATGGGCTGCGAAGCAAGATTGGTCTAACGGAAGGGTAGGCGCTACAGGGCAATCGTATCTCGGCGCTACACAATATACTTTAGCCACAAATAATCCACTACCTCCACACCTCCAAACTATGGCGCCATTCTCAGCTTCTTCCGATTTCCATCAAAGTTGGGTCTATCATACTGGCGGAGCTATGGAATGGGGATGGATGGTTCCCTACGCCATCCATAAAGGGCGAAACACGTTAGAAAGGATAGGAAGAGAAGACCTGCTTCCACAAATGGATGACTATGTTCTTCCACCGGGTAATTTCGCTCAACCACTTAAAGAGGATTGGTATAATCATCTACCTTTAAGAGATTGGATTGAGAGGCTGAAAGAAGCTGCACCTTACTTCTCTGAATATTTCGACGAAGAGCACGATGGCCCCTATTGGTGGAGAGCAAATTTGCTCAAAAACCTATCCGGCATAAAGATACCTATGTTTCATGTTAGTTCATGGTACGACATATTCTTAGAAGGGGCTTTAAATAGTTACAAAGGAATATCGCATGGGGGAGGTAATAGCCTAGCCCGCAAAAACCAGAAATTGCTTATTGGACCCTGGGCTCATGTAAGGCCCTTTACTCAACCTCATACCGGTGGAGCCGGGGATATAGACTTTGGAGACAATGCCGCAATAGAACTTCACGAACACCTTTTACGCTGGTTCGATTACTGGTTAAAGGATACAGACACAGGAATAATAGATGAACCTCCCGTCAGCTTATTTATTATGGGGGAAAACCGTTGGCGGCAAGAAAAAGAATGGCCCCTCGCGCGTACTCATTATACAAAATATTATCTTCATTCTCAGGGATCCGCCAACAGTAACCGCGGCGACGGCACCCTTTCCACTACTCCCCCAACAGATGAACCAGTTGATCGATTTATATACGATCCCGCCAACCCTGTGCCTACATTAGGCGGGAGTACACTGATAATACCCTACGGTGTCATGGACCAAAGCTCAGTCGAAGTACGTGAAGATCTCTTGGTATACACAACACCACCCTTAGATCAAGCGTTAGAGATTACCGGGCCCATAACAATGACTCTTTTTGCCGCGAGTACCGCCAAGGACACAGATTTTACCGCTAAACTCGTAGACTTAAGGCCTAATGGCTATGCTCAAAATCTACAAGACGGGATTATCCGCGCACGTTTCCGTACTTCGACTGCCCAACCATCGTTTATAACTCCCGGAAAAACTTATCGTTTTGACATTGACCTGTGGGCAACCAGCCACGTAGTCAAAATAGGACATTCAATCAGACTCGAAATTTCAAGCAGTAACTTTCCTAGATTCGACAGAAACCCTAATACAGGAGCAGTATTAGGTGCCGATGCGGAGATGGTGGGAGCTCAACAAACTATCCAGCACTCAAACACCTTTCCGTCCCACATAACATTGCCTGTAATACCCAGATAAGGAAAGTAATGTCGCCCAATCAAAAATTATTGACCGATAACCAAAAACTTCTGCTAGTACAGGTATTTGACCGGCTCATCCCCGAGGAAGGTGGTCTGCCGGGTGCCGGTACACTCGGGCTACGCGATACTCTTGAGGCCGATATTTCGAGATCACACGGTACTATACGTATGTTTCTCGAAGGCTTGGTTCAAATTCAGGTTAAAGCTATGGGAGAAAAGGGTAAAGAATTCCCCGAGCTATCGGATTCCGATAAAGATGCGGTGATTTCCCATATAGAACAATCCAATCCCGTTTTCTTTGCTGACCTAAGACGCCAATGTTACAACAACTACTACACTCATCCAACGGTACAAGAACTAATCGGGTACCACCGATCTGAGCCAAATGACTATCAGCCCGAGCCGTTTGACGAATCACTCTTAGAACCACAGAAAAATCGGCAACCTTTCTGGAGACCCGTTTAAGATTTTAATATCTTAATAGGTTACGAGTTAAAGGACATAAAACATGCTCAGAATTGATCTAGACCGTCAACTGGGGCAACTCCAACAAGAAGTCATATCACTTGCCGAGATCGTCGACAAGGCAACGATGCGATCTGTCGAGGCCCTCAAACAACGGGATTTAACCGAATCTCAACAACTGGTACAAGAAGACGATTACATAGACCAAAAAAGGTATGAAATAGAAGAGCGTTGCATTGATTTGATTGCCACTCAACAACCAATGGCCGGCGATCTTAGAGCTATTATCGCCCTACTCCACATAACCGTTGAACTAGAAAGGATGGGAGATTATGCGGAAGGCATAGCCAAAATTAGTTTACTAATGGGAGATGAACCTCCTCTCAAGCCATTGGTCGATATCCCCAGGATGGCAGAAAAAGCAACCTTAATGCTGCGAAACAGCATGGATTCACTAATAAGTAGAGACACTGTTAAAGCCAATCAGGTACTTCGCGACGATGATGAAGTCGACTTGTTGTATGACCAAGTGTATAGAGAATTGTTAGTTTTTATGCTCCAAAATCCTCAAACTATCCAGCGCGCCACCTACTTACTTTGGGCAGCCCATGATCTTGAACGGATCGCTGACCGAGCAACTAATATAGCCGAACGGGTCATATTTTTAGTTACCGGTAAGATGGTAGAGTCCAGTAAACCAAAAGAATGAGCTCAGAGCGCGTTACCCCTCAAATCTAGCGATCTAGAATAACTAGCCTTTAGGCGCTTTTAATTTCCATCATTGCCCCAGTCAATGGCAGACTGTGCCTTTGACAAGCATTCTCGACCAAATTTAAAATCTTCATAGTGTATTCATATGGAGCATATGTCCCTCGATATAACCTCTCGTAACCTGGCATTAGACTGGGATAACTCTCCTTTAAAACCGGCAATAACCATTCTTTAGACACCGGCTTCACAAATAAAACATTGCCGGTTAAATGTTTCGGACCATTTTGATTACATTATCGATATCTCTTGGGTCATCGGATATCCCTGACAAAAGTGGCGGCACCATTATCCCAGATGAAATACCGTTCTATGACAAATAACCCGTGAACTCCATCAGGGCCTTAGGCCTGAGTACACCAGGTTCCATTTTCTGCCAAACATTATCGTCTAAGGTCCCGATACTAAACGAAACTCTGACGTCAACTTCTTTACTCATAACCATGAGAATATCCAAATCTCTTTTTACCAAAATTCCCTTAGTGGTTATACAAGTTGGATTTTAATTCCGTCAGCACTTTCAGGACTCTCCTAGTTATACCAACCCGACACGTCGCTGGTTCATATCGACTAGATTCGGTCTCTATTACAATGGATTCCCCTCACCATCTAGGTTTCAGTAACTCCTGCCTGAAAACTTGAGATGCGTTGACTTTAACGAATATCCGTTGATCGAAGTCGTCCCCCTGGTTAAGGTTTAAAAATTCGTGACTAGGTCTTGCATAACAATACCTACATGCATGCCTACAACCACGGTACGGGGTTAAAGCCCACCGAAAGGTAAATCCGGGTACATCTATTTTATTTATAATAGTTTTACAGAGACTCTCCCGAACGTCGGCTGAAATCAACATTAGTTAATGGAGTACGTTTCCTCTATTTTAAAAGCGAAGAGATTAAAATAATAGTAGCTCCGGTTGTGACGGAAGTACTATACATGGACGCCAACATTTTTTGAGTTGAGCGAAGTGGACGTGACGCTAGGTTATGAACTTAACTGTGATACCTGAAC
>CAJXEF010000150.1 GCA_913052545.1 uncultured Chloroflexota bacterium | reverse complement strand
ATTCTGACAAACCATAGCGATTTATCCAATCCATTTAACGCAGACGCGAGAGATCAGAAATCAAAATAAAATAAGCCGCATAGAGATTGACTGCCAAACATACCCCGACTAAAATTCCTGCGAGAGATGGCACGATTATTTGACCTACATATACACACCACCAAGGGTAGCGCCGACAGCAGTCTATCACCTGAAGACCTCATATTAGAGGCCGAAAGATTAGGTTTGAGGGGACTTTGCATAACTGAGCACAGCGGACCGTGGGATAAATTCGAATTCCGTAGGTTTGCCAATCAGCACCGCATAGTACTGATTAGGGCTATGGAAGTTGATACAGATATGGGACACATGCTAGCCTTCGGATTTGATCAATATCAATCGGGATTTCACAAAGCCGCGGAGCTATGTCATACAGCTAAATCTGAAGGCGGCTTCGTCATATCAGCCCATCCGTTCCGCGGTGTACTTGGAAAACATATGAGGGAAAGACCTTACCTATACAGAACCCTCCCTGATCCTATTCCTCAAATACCTGAAGAGGCGCTAGACCACCCAATATTTAACATGGCTAATGCAATAGAAGTTGCTAATGGCGGGACTGCAGACGAAGAAAACACGTTCGCCATGCAGGTTGCCGGTCTTTTGTCCATACCGGTGACAGGTGGCAGCGATGCACATTCAGTTCATGGAATAGGGAAATTTGTCACTGCATTCCGGGATGAAATAGAAAACGAAGAGCAGTTTTTAAAAGCCCTTCACGAGCGAACCTTTTACCCAGCAGTTGGCCTAAGGGAAGGAAGACTTCGCCCATATGGTGTTTAAATCTTACTCCTATCACTCGAGTTCATTACTTACCGAGGATTGGCGAGTTGAATTAGCGAAATTTGGAGGGTTGAGAGATAAAGTCACTAATCTTAAAATGTTCAAAGGTCGAAATACTGCCGTCTCCGAGGTTAGTTAATCCAAATTTGATGGTAAATATGATTTTTTATGCTTGCTGAAATGAATTCAACGGAAAATCCCTTATCCCAGACGTTCGTCGCATTGGATCTTGAAACAACTGGATTAGACTCAGCCAGAGATACCATAATTGAAATCGGTGCAGTAAAATTCGCCGGTGACGAAATAATAGACTCCTTTCAGACGTTTATTAATCCGGGTCGGACTATTCCTGAATTCGTCCAACGGTTGACTGGCATAAGCCCTAATCAAGTTCGTAGAGCTCCCTTTTTTAACTCCATAGCATCTGAGCTAGAGTCTTTTTTGGGTCCATACCCTATTATTGGTCACAACATATCTTTCGATCTACGCTTCCTTGAGTCTCATGGATTACCATTAAAAAATCCCAACTATGACACATGGGATTTAGCTTCTATGTTCTTACCAGGGAGTAACGAATATTCACTATCGTATTTGAGCCAATCTTTGGGAATAAATCATAATGACGCTCACAGAGCCTTGGCAGATGCACAAGCTACCAGGGGAGTCTTTTTGACTCTAGTAAAAAAGGCCGCAGGAATGGATCCTAATTTAATCTCGTCTATCAACAACCAAGCCTTAAAAAGCGGTTGGTCTATAAGTACATTATTAGATGGATTGTTAAAAGACAACCAAAACGGTATGTCAGCTACCCCGGGCATGGCAAGATTGGATTTAGAAAACCTTTCCTCTCGGATATTCCACAAAGAGAAGGCCAGAACTCCATCTAATTGGTCTAATATTACAGAACGTCAAATTGAAACTCTATTGGGCCCTGATGGGCCATTTACCCAAACCTTCTCCGGATTTGAAAATAGACCGGAACAAGTACAAATGTTACAAGCCACTACCCAAGCCATTTATAACAGTAGTAATTTAATCGTTGAAGGTGGCACTGGCGTTGGAAAGTCTATGGCTTATCTGCTTCCCGCGGTGCTGTTTGCCGCCTCTACCGGCAATAGAGTGGTGATATCAACCAATACTATTAACTTACAGGAACAACTTCTCAATAAAGATATTCCCATCTTAGCAAAAGTTCTTGAATCGGCAGGTCTCATAGACAAAGGTATGATACAAGCGGCTCCCCTAAAAGGTAGATCTAATTACCTCTGTCTACGCCGGTGGGATTATTTATCTAAAAGCGACACCACCTCAATAGATGAGGCAAGACTTCTTGGGAAGACTAGCGTATGGCTACAAGAGACCAGTTCGGGTGATAGAAGTGAAATCAACTTGGGCCCTCGAGATGTCTTTGCCTGGAACAAAATATCGGCAGGTGAGAAAACTTGGTGCCCTGGTTTAAAAGATGGTGAAACGTGCTTTTTACGAAGCGCGAGGGAAAAAGCGGAACAGGCACATATTGTTGTCGTAAACCATGCATTACTCCTTTCGGACTTAGCGCACGGTGGGACTCTGATACCCGACTATAAATATCTGATAGTCGATGAGGCTCACCATTTGGAAGATGAGGCTACCCGTCAATTTGGTTTTCAAGTCGGTCACGAACAGTTACTTGAAGAGACTGACCAACTTAATCGATTAACTAATCAGATACAATTATCCTTAGCCACATCGGATAATCTAGCATCAGGAACTCGGATCCAAGGAGAGTTAGCACTATCAGAGATCCAATCTATAACTCCTAGGCTAAGGGAATCATGGGGCCGATTGTGGGCGGTGTCCGAACAATTCATTTCAAAAATATCTGAATCACGACCAGACGACAATCTCCAATTACTATTGACCGTAGCTCTTCGTACAAACCCTGCCTGGGATGACCTAGTATTGGCCTGGGAAAACATGGAGGTCGTCATTACGCAAGCTGTCAACAGGATTACCCAAATACATAAATTCTTAGAAAGTAATGACTTAGAATTTATAGAAGATAAAAAGACGCTAACACTAGAATCGGCCCGGATAATAGATAACTTTGAACAACTAAATAACCGACTAAAATCAATTCTCGGACAGCCAGCTGATAAAAATATCAATTGGGTATCAAGACATCAGCAAACGGGCGATTTGCAATTTCATTCTGCCCCCCTAGATGTAAGTCCTATTATTTCCGAAGATCTACTCTCCGACAAAGAATCAGTCGTGTTTACCAGTGCTACTCTCGCCACTGAGGGCAACTTTGGATACTTTAGATCCCAAACGGGATTACCGGAGAATAGTGAAGAGCTTCTGGTTGGATCACCTTTCGACTATCAAAAATCAGCTTTGTTGTTAATCCCAGAGGACATGCCTCCTCCCTCAGCAGATGGTTACTTATCAGCTATGTCCAGGGTTTTAGTTGACCTTGGGAAATCCCTCAAGGGTGGTACCCTGGCGCTATTCACTTCTTACTCTAATCTCCGGAGTGTTAGCCAATTAATCAGGGAACCATTAATGGCCGAGGGCATCCAAGTTTTGGCCCAAAGCATAGATGGCTCTCCGCAACAACTCATGCGAAGATTCCAAGAAAATCCTGATAGTGTCCTTCTGGGAACCAGCAGTTTTTGGGAAGGGGTAGATTTTACAGGGAATATATTGAAGGCTCTGGTTTTAACCAGATTGCCATTTCAAGTGCCTACAGATCCTATAGTTAAAGCTCGTTCAGACCAGTATGCAGACGCCTTTCAACAATACTCGGTACCCCAAGCTGTTCTCAAATTTAGGCAGGGAATAGGCCGTTTGATAAGAAACAAAGAAGACAAGGGCGCAATCGTAGTGCTCGATAAAAGGATTACGGGCCGATCTTATGGACAATCGTTCTTGAGATCTATACCACCCTGCAACTTGCAACCTAGTACCCAAGCAACTGTGGGGACTCTAGCTGCTCGCTGGATACGTAACAACCATGCTGTTTAGAACAGAACAACCTTTTGATTTATCAGCCAGTCTAGAAAGCGGTCAATCACATAGATGGATCAGAGAAGATGACTGGTACTCGAGTATAATCAACAACACGTACATCAAACTGCGTCAGGATACCGATGGAACAACCCATTTTTTTTCCAATAGAAATTGTGAGGACGCCAACATCGATATCCTTAAAAGATATTTCCGTCTGGATGACGATATATCTGGTATATACCGTGAAATATCTAAAGACCAACGTGTATCCGAAATGGTAAAAATATATCCCGGGCTTCGGTTACTCCGCTTAGACCCTTGGGAATGCTTAATCGCGTTCATTTGTTCCGCAAATTCTAATTTGTCTCGCATCCATCAAGTTATGGAAAACATGGCTAACAGCTTTGGTGACCCTCTCCAATTGGACAATGCAATAAGGAATACATTCCCTAGGCCAGAACAACTTGTAGAGGCAGGCGAAATTGGATTGAGAAAATTGGGATTAGGGTTTAGGGCACCTTATGTGTACCAAGCAACAAAGCGGGTCTTGGAAGGGAGACTAGATCTTGAGCTTTTAATCGATCTTCCATACGAGGAAGCGAAAGCAAATCTCATGGAATGCAACGGTATAGGTCCCAAAATCGCCGATTGCGTCGCAGTTTTTTCTCTCGAAAAAATAGAGGCTTTCCCAATAGACGTATGGGTGAGACGTGCACTAGGGGAATGGTACTTTCCTAACCAAAAAATTCCTCCAGACAAAGATTTGTTAGAATGGGCACATGGACATTTCGGGACTTATGCTGGTTATGCTCAACAATATCTTTTTCACGGTAGACGATTAGAAAAGAAACGATCGCCACCGGCATCAGGAAAAAAGATTAATTAAACATGATGGGTTATGGATTTAAAATCAGCTTTCCGAAGAAGTTAGTGCTCTCCATTTCTCTATGTGCTTCGGCAGCCGATTGTAGCGAGAAGTTATTCCCAATTGCAGGCCGGACTAAGCCTTGGTTCAGAACCTGCACAATCTCCCCCATATCTTTTTTAGAACCCATGAATGCCCCATAAATTTCTATTTGGCGGGTAAATAGTGAACCCAAATGAAGCTCAGTCCTTAACCCTGTCGTAGCACCACATATGGTGTATCGCCCTCCGGGACGCAGGGAATTGAAAGCAGCAGGAAAGAAATCTGAACCGACGTGATCTACCACTACATCAACTCCACCACCTTGAGTTAAAGCTTTTACTCGATCAGAAATATCCTCTTCATTATAGTTAATTACCTCATCAGCCCCCCAATTCTTAGCTTGGACTACTTTTTCTGGTGTACTAGTCGTAGCGATAACTTTAGCACCTATAACTTGCTTTGCCACCTGTATAGCGGCAGTACCTACCCCGGCGGACGCCGATAAGACCAAACCCGTCTCCCAAGGTTTTAACTGAG
>CAJXEF010000149.1 GCA_913052545.1 uncultured Chloroflexota bacterium | reverse complement strand
TGGACAGATGGAACTATTGGACCATTGGAAGCAGTTCAAACAGCCGCCGAGACCCTGGTCCGGCACTTCTTCATATTCAGTAATTTCCATCCGGATGCAGACACAGAGACAACAACAACCAGAGTACAGATATCACCTGAGATATTTCAAATGCCTCTCGACAAACTACAACTTTCTCCACGTACCGCAAATTGTCTCAAACGAGCGCACCTATCCAAGGTGGGTGAAGTTGTCGACATGTCCGACGAAGATTTGTTAAAAATCAGAAACTTTGGCGAGCGTTCCCTGTCAGAGTTGAAGGAAAAATTGGCTGGTCTCAACATACCTTCAATACTCAACCCCACAGATGAATCAACAGAGGATAGAAGTCAGCTAGGAGTCCCAGAGGTTTTCTCAGATGATCTAAGTGAACTAATGGGCAGTCTTGAAATTCAAGATCCGCAGTCTAGCGTAGATGAATCCGACCAGCTATCAGAGTTCATTCCTGAAATCACTGATGACCTAGACGAGGAAGGGGAATAACCATGGCATCTCATCGCGTCGCAGGACGTAACTTAAGTCGTTACAAAGACCATCGGAAGGCTTTAATGAGGGGCCTTACGGCAGACCTTATAAAACACGAGAAAATAACAACCACTCTAGCAAAGGCTAAAGAAACCAGGATAGTAGCAGAAAAATTAATTACTCATGGTAAAAAAGGCACATTACATCATCGTAGATTAGCCCTCAGCCAACTACCGAACAAACAAATAGTGAAAAAAGTTTTCGACGAACTGGCTCCACGATACGCCGAAAGGCCCGGAGGATACACGCGAGTAGTTAAGCTTGGACCCCGCCAAGGCGACGGTGCTTCGATGGCGGTAATAGAGTTAGTTTGATAACAAATCAATTGTAAGCTTAAAATATGAGACGTTAAAAATCCGTTACCTACTATAAACTTAGCAAGTAAATAGATGAAGTTAAGCCGTAGACTTGCCCTTACTATTGAATATGACGGGACTAATTATCAAGGGTTCCAATTACAAAGTAGCCAACCTACCATTCAAGGAGAGTTAGAAAAAGCACTTGAGAGTTTAACACAAGAATCTATTAGAGTTAGAGGAGCAAGTCGTACAGATTCAGGTGCCCATGCTTTAGGTCAGGTGGTTGATTTTAAAGTTCACTCCAATCTTTCAACCGACCAATTCGTCAAAGGATTGAATTTTTACCTACCTAACGACATAGGGATACAATCCGCTAATGACGTACCTGAAGAATTTAATGCACGAAGAAACGCATTAACAAGGATCTATAGGTTCAACATACTCAATCTACAGATGCCATCTCCTCTCAAGCGGTTGACCCATCATTGGATAAAAGAATTCTTAGATATTGATATAATGCGTGAAGCTGCAAAAGAACTGATAGGTAGTCGAGATTTCCGTCATATTGCAGCGAACTACCCGAAAGAGATAAATACGATTCGCACTGTAACCCGTTGGGAGATATGGCGGGAACAAGAGACTATAATTATTGAGAGCGAGGCTAACGGGTTCCTAAGGCATCAAATCAGGAGAGTAAACTCGATATTGGTTAACATCGGTAAAGGCAAATGGACTAAAAATATACTCAGAGACGCCTTAGTCGCAGGCTTTCCGTTAGGGTGGAAACCGCCTAGCTTGCCAGCTAAGGGTCTTTGCCTCATGAAAGTAACATATCCCGATACTTGGCAAAAGGCTGAACATGAAACGTACTAGTACTTATTTCCCCAAACCAAATGAAATTCCCGACGCTTGGCGTGTCATAGACGCAACAGGAAGACCATTGGGGCGGTTGGCCAGAGACATAGCCGTTGCGTTACAAGGCAAAGACAAACCAACGTATACACCACACATGATAACTGGCGACCATGTCGTCGTCCTTAACGCTGCAGCGGTAATGACTACTGGAAAAAAGTCATTACAAAAGATCTACTACCGCCATAGCGGGTACGTAGGGAACCTAAAGAGCATGACCCTTAAAGAAATGCAAGAGAAAAACCCCGAAAAAGTGATAGAATTAGCTGTCAAAGGGATGTTACCGCATAATAATCGCGGTAGACAAATGTTAAGACGGCTCAAAGTATATCCAAGAGGAACTCATTCCCACCAGGCTCAAACCGGTAACAATCCTATAGAAGAAAAAGAGTAGGGAGAAGATTTGGTACAAGCTGACTCTCAACAACATTATTATTACGGTACAGGTAAAAGAAAATGTGCGATTGCAAAAGTCCGTCTCTATTTAGATGATGGTGGCCCAACCATAGTAAACGGCAAAACCATGGAGGACTTTTTTAACTGGGTTCCGTGGCAATCAGAAATTAACGAGCCATTTCGGGCTACTGACACCGAAAACAAGTTCCGAGTAGTAGCCAAGGTCATAGGAGGCGGTGTTCACGGCCAAGCGCAAGCCATACGACATGGCATAGCCCGCGCACTGGTGGTATACGATGAAAGCTTAAAACCTACCCTAAGACGGGAGGGATTAATTACCCGAGATTCCCGTATAAAAGAGAGTAAAAAATACGGTCTTAAACGAGCTCGTAGAGCACCTCAATATACCAAGCGATAAGATATCCCATAAAAACACTCCCATTAACCCGAGCTAAAACTAATCAGAGGCGCCTTTCTCTAGGTGCCTCTGATTAGTTTTGGGTTAGTGAAATAAACCTCCTACCGTAATCCAGTAGAACACTATGTATACCCCAGCTAAAACCATCGAGCATGCACATATAGGCTGGATAACTGGAATAATATTTCTACACCAACGGATAATTCCATGACGAAAAATAGCCATACTGATAGTCAACGATATTATTACCAGACCAATTCCTAATGAAAATAACACAAATTGCAAGACGGAATATATAAAATCTCCTAAAGTGACTGAAGTGCCAACCACAGTTAAAAATATCGGAAACGTGCAACTAAGGGAAGCAACACCATAGCTGATTCCGAATAAAAAATATCCTTTGGCGTTGACATTCTTGGGATCACCAATATGAGCTCCTATTCGGGCCGCAAATCCAGCATAAAATTTCAACCCGCATATAATCCATAAACCCAGGATTATTAATAACACCCCAATAGTCACTCCTAGGAATGGAATTAACTCTAGTAATAGTACTCTAGTGCCGAGTGCGAGCAGGATGCCTGCTGACCCGAACAATAACCCCAATCCAATCGTAACCATAGCTCCAACGTACAGAGCTCGAATTAGTTGTCTCGTTGGATTATCGTTTCCCGAAAGAGGCTCTTCTGAGCCGATATACATTGTCATGTACGCCGGTAGCATTGGGAATCCACAGGGATTTACAGCAGAGGCCATTCCAGCTCCAAAAGCGAATCCCAATGGTAACAATAAGCCGACCTGTCCCAACCATCCACCGGAACGTCCAGATATGACTTCAACAAACTGGTTAATATTGCTTAATCCCGGAGTGTTTTGAAACAAGTACGCCCAAACTAACAAAATTATGAAAGTGCTAGATAACAAGAAAACGAAAAGGATTATTCTCTGAACTTCAGAAATACAACTTAATCCCTTAGCGAAACTCCTAGAAACTTTCATGTAACAATCTTGCAACCATAATGTTAGAGGCTATCTGGTTGTAACCCAGAATAAAAAGTTAGAGAGTACCAGTGTAGTTAACTTATACACTTGGTTCAAGACGAGTCTATAGATAACAAATAATTTACCGATTAAACACCAAGATAGGATTGAGCTGCATCAAGCAATCGATTAACCTTTTCTTCGGTACTTGATTCGCAATAAATCCTCAATAACGGCTCGGTACCTGAAAATCGTGAAGCGAGCCATCCATCCGAAAAGATCAACCTCTTGCCATCAATGGAATCTGAAGAGATAATCGACCCCTCACCCAAATCAATTGATTCTATTGTAGATAACCTATCTTCTATTTGTCCTCTTGCGCTGTTGTCGAAATTAATATCTCTCCGGTGGTAATAGTGAAATCCGACTTTATTAAAAAGGCCATCTATTAGTTGAGAAGGAGTTCTGCCTGTTTTAGCCATATATTCCAAAAGGTAGAGACCACTAAGAACACCATCTCTCTCAGGGATGTGGCCCTTAAATGCAAATCCACCACTTTCCTCGCCAGCAATCAACCCATTTACCTCTGACATCTTAGGGCCAATATACTTAAATCCGACTCTCATTTCGTGGATTCCAACACCAAATTCTTGAGCTAATTTGTTTAACATGATTGAAGAGGTAACTCCCTTTACCAAATCACCTCTCAACCCTTTTTCCTCAAGTAAGTACAAAGCTAATAGAGAGAACACCTCCAACGTGCTAATGAATGATCCATATTCATCCATCACCCCGAGCCTATCAGCATCTCCATCTAACGCCAAACCAACAGAGCAGGATCGTTTCTGCAAGGACCTCGATAACGCAGTTAGATTGCGATCGATTGGTTCGGGCTGCTCCATACCAGGAAAGGCTGGATTGACATAGTCGTTAATTTCTTTAATTATGGTGGTACCCCCGTCCAGAAGCTTTGAAAAGAATCCAGCTCCTGCTCCAAACATCGCATCTACCACCACATATAATCCCGATTGTCGGATTAAATCTAAATCGATTAATGACTCTATTTTCTTTATATACGCCGGAGTTGGGTCGTCATAGGCGATCAAACCCTCATTTATACTCTGCTCTAAAGACAGACTCTTAGGTAGACCTGATTGTTCTATGAAATATTCTAAACTGTCAGTTATCTCCTGAGTTGCACTTCCTCCATATTCCGGTTTGTATTTGAATCCATTCCAATTTCCCGGATTATGGCTAGCAGTGATAATTATTGCTCCATCTGACCCTTTCTCTAAGACGTTAAAGCTTAGGACAGGGGTGGGCAATGGCTCGGTTGACAAATATATTTGCAACCCGTTAGCAGCACCCACTTTTGCAACTGTTTCGGCAAACTCTTTGGAAAGAAACCTAGTATCATACCCTACAACCAAAGAAGCTCTGGAAGAGCATTTCTGGTTTAGATAATCACATACACCCTGGGCACACCGAGAAACATTGTCAAATGTGAAATCATGGGCAATTAAGCCTCTCCATCCATCGGTTCCAAATCTGATTTTGGTTTCCATGGTTACTCCAAAAAAACCTCGTTTCTTAATCTTATCATTACCGTTAGGAACCAATGATTAAGAAACGAGGTTCTATTATCCAATTTGTTTGATGCTAGATAACATTCTAGTTGCTATGTTATATATTAAAGCCCAGCCTCGCTACGCAAGACAGACGCTTTGTCAGTCTTTTCCCA
>CAJXEF010000148.1 GCA_913052545.1 uncultured Chloroflexota bacterium | reverse complement strand
AAATACCTTATAATTGACTTTAAATTAAGGAACACTAGGGCACGCGCGGAGATTCACTTATTCTACAGCGTCCATGAAATCCATCCAATACCTAAAAAGCGACAAATCCCTTCTGGTGTCCGTGAGATAATCGATCAATATCTGACCGGAGAGATCTTATAGCAGGCAACCATTTACTCGAGTATACTATCTAGGTTTCAACCAATTTAAGAACCTACGTTATCTTAATCTTAAAGAGACTGGCATGGCTGATAATTTTGGGATTAAGTCGATTTTAAGAACGTTGAAATGTTTAATGTGACCAACAAGACGTACTGAAGTTTCCGACATTGATTATGTAAAGTGCGCTATCCTATAACCTGATTGGAAGGTGAATTTATATGGCTGAACAGGGAAATAAAATTGAACTGGACTGGGAAGCATTACAAGTCGGTGAGACTTTCGAGAGGTTCGAATACACGTTAACCGAGGAAATGATTAATGATTATAGACAGGGTGTAATGGATCCGGAGGCTAGTTTCCCTACGATTTCCCACAAAGTCGATGTTAGACAATATAACTCTAAATACACGGATGCGGGTTCGGTCAATGCCCGCTGTGCGTTTCATTGTTATAACCCACCCATAGCAGGAAAGCGATTAACGGTTACTGCGTGGATCGCTGATAAATATTTAAGGCGAGGCAAGAATTATATAGTTACGGAAGCGGTTTCTGTTGATGAAGACGGTCGGCTGATCGACAGGGTAATAACTCATGAACTTAAACAGCCATCGGAGGTCGGTAAAAAATGGGGAGGGTAATCAGGAGTTACGAAGAGGGGGATCAAGTAACTCCTCTAACTAAACAAATAACTCAGGAAGCTATTAATTTATTCGAAGGTAGTGCAGGGAATACCGGACCTTCCCAGTTTACTGATGAGCACGCTGCTAGAGAAACTCTTGGTACCGAAGGTACAGTAGCCTCTGGCAGGATGTCTCTGACATTCGCTATAGAAATGATGAGGCGTTATTTCGGTGCAGAGGTCTTCAACCATACTGGTTCGGTTGACATTCGATTTTTAAGGCCAGTCCGGCCTGGTGATGCCATCACGTTTTCAGGGACAGTGACGGGAACTTCGCGAGAGGCTAATGGTAGCAGGGTGGCGGTTGATATAGAGGTTAAAAATCAACGAGGAGACACCACCGGCGTAGGACAGGGTAGTGCGGTGGTTCCTAACGCTTTTATGCCTCCGGATGAAGGTTAACCCTAAGGTGCTTAAGTAGAACTAGGTTTATAACTCGTATGGGTGAGCCTATATTTTATTACGAATACAGTTTTTAAGAGATTAACCGTGCGCATTCATCTATTATTTGAGTTACTTGGGCCTGCTCTTCAGATGGCAATGTGAATATAATCCTGTTAACTCCTGCCTCCTCTAATCTGGCTACAAGTTCGGGGTCGGGTCGCACTCCGAAACTAGTGATATCCAAAGATTCTGGATCTCTACCTGCTTCTGATGCTTGACGTTTAAGAAGCACGATTTTCTCCGCCAAACTTGCTCCACCCGAATTCCGGCTGCCAATGGGCATCCAGCCATCGCAATATTCAACGACCCGGTCAAACGTTGTTGGCCCGTCTCCCCCCATCAAAATTGGAGGATGGGGTTTTTGCAACGGTTTAGGATAAGCCCACATTTTGTCGAAATTTACATATTCCCCATGGAATTCTGCTTCGTCTTTGGTCCAAATTTCTTTCATCGCCAAGATGTTTTCCCTGAGTACCCTCCACCGCCCTTTAAAATTGATGCCGTGGTCTTCCATCTCCTCAGCGTTCCAACCTCCACCGATACCAAATATAAATCTTCCTCCAGATATCATATCTAGGCTCGCTATTTCCTTAGCCGTGGTAATCGGGTCGCGCTCGATCATAAGGCAGATTCCAGTCCCAAGCTTGAGGGTTTTGGTCACCGCAGCTGCAGCAGTAAGAGCTACAAAAGGATCATAAGTATGCCAGTATTCTTTTGGAAGATCTCCTCCGCCCGGCCAGGGACTTTGTCTGCCGGCGGGTATATGGGTATGTTCAGGAACCCACATAGATTCGAAGCCGCGGTCCTCCAGCATTTTAGCCAAATCATCGGGCCGGATGGAATAATCTGTGGAAAACATCATCGCGCCGTACTGCATTCTTACTTCTCCTGGTAAATATTCGTTAAAGTGCTTATGTTGGACTCGGAGGACAGGACAATTTACAAGTTGGTATCAATGGCAGTCATTTTCGCGGTTAAACCTAGAAAACAACTACTGACCTCAACACTTCCCCCTGTTCCATTTTCTGTAAAGCTGTTTCTACAGCGTCGATCGAGATGGTTTCAGATACGAATTTGTCAAGATCCAGGCGTCCTTGTAAGTAAAGATCTATTAACATCGGGAAATCGCGTGTCGGGAGACAGTCTCCATACCAGGATGACTTCAAGCTACCACCTCTTCCAAATATATCAATGAGGGGTAATTCTATTTTCATCTCTGGATTAGGCACTCCTACTAAAACCAGGGTCCCTGCATGGTCTCGAGCATAGAATGCCTGTTCGTATGTTTGTGGAGTGCCTACGGCCTCAATCGAGACGTCTACTCCGTTGCCTTGTGTGAGCTCTCTAATCCGTTCTACAGGCGAAGTCGAAGTTGAATTGATAGTATGTGTTGCGCCGAACTCTTTGGCCCATTGGAGCTTTCTATCGTCGATATCAACTCCGATTATGGTGCTGGCACCTGCTAATTTTGAACCGGCTATAGCTGCGTCACCCACACCGCCGCATCCGAAAACGGCTACAGAATCTCCTCTTTTTACATTCCCTGTGTTCATAGCGGCACCCAATCCAGCCATAATCCCACATCCAACTAACCCTGCTGTTGCCGGGTTAGCCGCAGGTTCCACTTTGACCGCTTGCCCTGCATCAACCAGGGTTAATTCTGAGAAAGCTCCTATACCTAATGCCGGTGACAACGGGGTCCCGTCGGTTAATGTCATAGCTTGTCGTGCGTTTCGGCTCGCGAAGCAATACCACGGGTACCCACGTAGGCAGGACCTGCAGGTCCCGCATGGGGATCTCCAAGCTAGGATAACAAAATCTCCTAACTGTACATTAGTTACATCTTCGCCAACAGATTCGATGATCCCCGATGCTTCATGACCCAGAAGGAAAGGGAATTCGTTATTTATAGATCCCGCCCGATAATGAAGGTCTGTATGACAAACACCACATGCCTTCACCCTGACTAAAACTTCTCCTTTCCCTGGATCAGGCACCAGGATAGTCGTTAATTCAACATCGGCACCTTGTTTACGAGCTATTACTCCGGTGGACTGGTTGGTCATTCGATGCTCCTGGTAGGTTTGATTATGAGATAACTTACTCTATATTCGACGATATGTTGGTAACCCTTAATCGCAAGCTAATATCAGAAGTAACCGTTAGGAGGAGATAGCGGTTAACCGATAATAGTTGCGCGGCTAGGTATCTAGCACAGTTTGGAGAGTTGGATTATAACAGCGACTAGTAGTCCAAGTAGTTATTTGGAATCTAATCTTCATATTGATTGTAGATATTTTATATGTTCAGGTTATGCGTTGGATGGGAGCATTTCGCGCAGTGCTTCGGCCACCGGAGTGACATTATCAATCTCTTCTATTTTTACAACTTGGGCGGACCCTATTCCTGCTGATGCTACAACTGTCCCACGGCCCGTTAAAATTTCAAAAAAACTTCTTGATTCAGATATTGATATTAAACGTGCTACAGGGATCTCCTTGGTGTGTAACCATAAAAATTTATACATATGCATTACCCGTCTATCGGTAATGGTATACGTGATATGAAGATTACGCATGTATTTCATAATGCCTTTGAACAGGAAATAAAGGCCGATCATGAAAGTAACGAAAGGATAAATATAGGGATATTCGGTAAATGTGAACAAATATCCTGTGGCGACGATGAATGGGATACTCAGCCCAACCCTAGCATAAGCAGGTTTCTGTGACGGATGTCTTACTATAATTTCTTGTTCCCCAGTTGCTAGGCTAGGTGTCGGCGCTACTCCGGACAAGCTCATATAAGTGCCCAGAGCCATGATGACTACCCCTACAGCAAGTACCATTAACCGAAGCAGGATAGGCACACTAGGATCTAAAAACGCTAAGCCTCCGCTTATGAAAAAAGGAGATGATAGGATTGCGCAGATTATCAGTCTTGATCCGACTCTATGTATCATGGCTAATTTCCTTTAAAAAGTGTTAACCCGGTAGCTAGGACTGTAATTGCTATACCGATCATGGCCAGCATAGTTGGATCCATAGAAGCGTTAATACCTCGTGCCTGGCTTCCTGGTTTAGGATTCATCAAAAATCCTCTCCTCTTCCCTGGTTCCCCCTGTGCCATTCCCTGCGGTCCTTGGCCGTCAGGTCCCATTCCAGGTCTCATATTTTGCCCCATACGGCGCATGCGTTCTTCTTCCATTTCCATTTCGCGTTGCATACGCTGCTCATCCATTTCCATTCCCCGCTTCATGCGTTCTTCTTCCATTTCCATTTCGCGTTGCATACGGTCTTCTTCTTGTTTGAATCGTTGCTCATCTCTCTGGCTTTCCATCTCCATACGCTTTTGTTCAGATTGGCTTTCCATCTCCATACGCTTTTGTTCAGATTGGCGTCTTTGGGCTTCTTCTTGTTGCTGACGTAATTCTTGTCCAAATTCTCGTTCAAGATTACCGATTTCACGGCTCATTTCTTGGTTCATTCTGCTGAGTTGCTCTCGGAGTTGTCGGTCTAACTGCGAAATTTGGCGATCATATTCCATCTTCGCGTTACTTCTTCTACGGTTCTTGTCTCCTGTTGATTGACTCTTGGCTCTTTCCACATTGCCTTGAGCTCGAACTATCCTGCGCTGCAGTTCATCTAAATGTTGTCGCCCTGCATTTCTCCGCTTAGCGTCGTCGTATTCACGTTGAGTGTTATCTAATTCTTGTTGATGCATTGATACTTCACCACTCTGACCTGAATCGTTTTCGATATTTTGTAATTCTCTATCGTAATCAAGTTTGTGGAGTTTTTTCTCACTGTCAACGCTTCCCTGAGCTCTATCGATTTCTTGTTGAAATCCCGCCTTGATTTGAGCTATACGCCGCTCTTTTTCTGCGTTGGATGCTTGTTCTAACTGTCTGGAATTCTGTTGAGCGGTTTGAGGTTGACGGTTTTGAGAACCAGACTGATTTGGATCAAGAAACCCTGCTATAGCTCCGCGCGCGCGATCAACAGTATTTGGCTGTGTTTCCCCTGTCAGA
>CAJXEF010000147.1 GCA_913052545.1 uncultured Chloroflexota bacterium | reverse complement strand
AAATAAAGTGAGACACCTAGCAAGTAAACCTCCTTTTTTTTACGGTTGGTATATAGTGGCGGCGGCCGGCACATCAATGTTTGTCCGTAATTCAGTCGGCAGCCTGACATTAGCGGTTTTCGTATACCCCATATCATTAGATTTGGGATGGAGTAGAACTTTAATAGGAGGAGCTGCAAGTTTAGGCGGTATCTTATCTATTGCTGCCTCCCCTCCCGTAGGTTGGGCCGTAGACAAGTATGGCGCCAGGCTAGTGCTTACCCTAGGAGTTATTTTTTTAGGTCTGTCTACCATATCGTTGACTTGGGCGACTGTCCCTGCAGCCTTTTATATAACATATGCTATAGGTCGAGTAATTTTTACAGGCCCGATTCCAATAGCGGCATCAGTTGTCGTTGCCCGCTGGTTCGTTCGAAAACGAGGCAGGGCCACTGGAATGCTTTCATTCTGTCACACAGGTGGGATGATTTTATTCCCTGCTGTAGCTGCACTTGTTATTCACTTACACAATTGGCAAGGTGCCTGGTTTGTACTAGGTATTTTGGTTATCGTGATAGCACTAGCTCCAGTAGCGTTATTAATAATTCAGCTACCGGAAGACGTAGGACTTTATCCAGATGGGGCAAACCCACCCAGAGACACCACAACTAGCTCAACTGACACTTCTTTTAACGATCCGATTTGGTCGTTAAAAGAAGCAATTAGCACACCTTCTTTATGGATATTAGCGCTAGCTACGGGATCAGTTTATTTTATTCAATCTGGCACCAATTTACATCAAGGGGCTTATTTTATAGACCAAGGATTAAGCAAAGGAATCTCCAACCTTGCCATTATTTTTAGTGCTCTAGGGGCAGCGATAGGCAGTCTGGCATGGGGTTGGGCGTCGGAGAAATTACCCATTAGATACGTCTTCGGGGGTGTTGGGTTATTAATGGGCGTTTCAATCGCACTTTTCACTTTTGTAGATACAGAAATAGAAGCATTCATTTACGCATCTTTATTTGGCGCTGCAGTAGGAGGCATAATAGTTGTTCCTCCCATGGCCTATGCAGATTATTTTGGAAGACAATCCTTGGGAGCGATAAGAGGAATAACAGAACCGTTTTTGGCACTAGGGCAAGCTATTGGATCAGTTTTATCCGGAGTTATTTTCGATATCACTGGAACATATAAAGGGGCTTTCGTAACGTACGCTATTCTAGGCATCGCCGTAACATTTCTACTCTTATTTGCTAAACCTCCTAAACTCTACAGACTAAATTAGTGTGACTAGTAAATCAGGGCGGTAAATAATTAGACCCAACCCCTAATATCTCTTAGAAACCCTGTATACTGCAAACATTAGGATTGTCATATCTAATGTTAATATGGTGATTATATTGATAGGTTATTGACACATCCATGATTGGTGTTGTGAAGCGATCAATATTACTCAAAGGCCTGACATTCTAAACTGCCACCGCCAAGCTATAAAACCCCGTTGCATAATATATTTAAATCAATTGACCATAGAATCCACGTCTAAGGAGATGATGCAATGCCCAGATTAGTTTTAGACTTGAACGAATCCAACGATTTGCAGACCATAAGGGGGGTTTGGAAAATAGGGACAGGTCTAGTGCCTGGTGAACCGAACGAGGGATTGACCGCGAAATTATTAGCCAGCCCCTCTAGATTAGCTGATTACGATGACTCAAATTGGCCAATATGCGAGGACATACGCCAGAGTTTGTCAGAAGGGTTTACGTTTGCCTGGTACCGAATAAAATTCCGCATTCCCAACGAGGTACGAGGGACCAATATAAATGGTTATCGTGTATTTCTTGAAACCAATTTCGACAACTACGGTGAAATATGGGTTAACGGAACGATTGATCGTAGCACCGGTACGATTATGGGCATAAATAGTCAACAACGAGTAGAGCTAACCGGTTCAGCAGTATCGAACCAAGACTTCGCCATAGCGTGTTTGGTATTAAATGGGCCGTTGGCTGAACCAAGAGGGGGAATTTTCATCCGATACTGCTATATCGCTTTTGAAGCGACCGACAATTAACGTACTATTCGAAGATATAGCGTTTTTACCTGTATATAACTATATCGAAATCCCCAACTGATCCAGAACACGACGCTGGTCATCACTCAATTGTAGATTTTGCCCTATTGCCGATTGGCAAGTTTGCTCTATGGCCCTGAGTAAGTGCGGAAGAGGCTCACGCCCTTCTGTTTTGTGTTCTACCAAATCCTGCAATGAATTATAAGCCTGATCAACTTTCCAATAGAACGAAAGTAACCATGCCAATTCCCGTTCATTTGAGGGCTCAGGTATATCAGTTAAGTCGATTAAAGCGTCAGTAACCTTCGTGTACCGCAAGATACCGGCCTTATCTTGATGGTCCTTACCGTAATATCGTCTCCTGCGCAAATCCAAAACTCGCGGATAATAATCTTCCTCTCCATATATATTAACCGGTAGCCAGTCATGTCGAAGGTTCATAACCTCATCACCATTCTTGTCAACAATCGCAACGGCTATGTCAGAACGTAAAACGGCGTCATATTCAAATTTTATAGCTTCTCTCAATAGAGCTTCTTGAAGAGTCAACGTTAATTCTCTTGGTATCTTCTTGTATTTGGAACCAGTCGCCTCATCGTTAGTGTCTGCACCTACTCCCCCAGTATTAAAAACATAACAATATTGAGGCAAACCTCCGGCCTGTATCTGTTGTAGTATGTAATGCATGATATTTGCATTCTCATCTTCTAATCCGATAATAAACGGATCAGAGAAATACTCTACATATGGCCTACCAATCGCACCAACAGCCGCCCCCATTTGGACGGCCTCACCATACATTAGTACTCGGACATATTGTTCCAAGGACAAACGGCGTAACGGTGGTATCACAGTGTTCTGACGCATCACTGCTTGCCAAAATATCTGGTCTGTATTCTCCATCGGTACGTGGACTGAATCCTTCAACTGCCCATGTGTGATTGACTCCAACAAGTTCCCGGACCCTTTCCTCTCTAGCAACCTAGTTCTGGACAAAATCATCCGCATATTGCGTACGGGATTCTCCAAATAGTTAGGAGTAAAATCGTTCAAATGCACCGGGACGTTTTCAAGAGTTTCCAAGGAACTCGGATTGTCGTCACTTCCCCGTACCACATCGTAAGTAATCGGATCGTCCTCACGGGTCAACCCAAATGGCACTGCATAAAGGTTATTTTCTGTCCCATCTATTCCGTAAGGTATATGGATCCGGTGCCCATCTTTCAATGTCTCAATAGGCTCACTTAACGGTTGCAAAAGTACGATGTCATCGTTCATCGGATAGACTCCTTCATTCGTATCGTGTCCCAATCCAAGAAGTCTAGCCAGATTGCTGTTAGCTAATTCAATCATGATTGTTAAGGTGCTTTTTCCATGTAAGGAAGGACCTATCGTAACTAATGCAGTGTTTTTAAATTCCCCTTCTAACGTTTTAACTCTAGCCATGCTCAAAGCAGCCTGGACAGCTAAACCATTATTTTGTTTAGCCAGGAACATCGCGATGGATAGCGGTCCCATTTTGTGTTCGCCTACATAATCGAACCCCAAATGTAGCGACAGCCCCTTTGTAGGCGCTTTGAAAATTAGCTGAGTTAAACCTATTGTCCTAATCTTTTCTCTTAACTCCTCCGGAAGACCCAAATCATCTAGCCAATTGGGTATGGAAACCTCTAAGATATCCGGCGCATTTTGGAATTCTGAAGTTGGCAGAGGAAATGTAAGTTGTTTCCACATATAAGGGGCTTGAAGATATTCGTCACCAAATAGTAATTGCCGAGCGTGAAAAGAACGATCTGGCGCATCTCCAATTTGTCTATCAGTTTGTATTATACTTTTACCTTCAGAAAAGCATTGTTCCATATAGTGAGTGATATATGGGAAAACCTCGCTAAACAGATCTTGCTCAGACTTTTCAAAAGCCAAGCCATCACGATTTCTTTGAAATCCTTCGATCAGATATTGAGTAAGATCCGGTCTTCTAACTACCCCTAACTGGCTAAAGAAATCTAACCCACCATTGTCCAATCGAACAACTGCAGGAGGCCACACTCTCTCTGCTGCTTTACCGGCAGAGTTGGCTTCAGCTGCCAATTCGCTTAATGCTTCAACTTCTGCCAATACTTCTTTTTGCCTGTCTGGCGACATATCTTGAAATATTGGCATACGATCTTTCAACCATTCATCTGAAGGGTTAAATAGCTCAGAAGAAGAACGATGTCCAGCAATAGCTGTTTTTACTAAATCGTCCAATGCTTCCAAGAATTGGGCACTGTTAGAAGGACCAGAGAGGAAAGAATTTGAGTCCACTACTTCATCATCCAGGGGATTCACTCGATTGGTCTAAATATGTAGAGTTACAACTACCAATCTCAGGCAAATCATATATGTTGTGTAAGGACTTAATGCTACATCCTAACCCTCTCTCTGTCAAAAGTTTTAATGAATCTCAAGATATTAAAACGCACCCAAACCAGCCTATAACATCCACCTAAAGTGAAACTATCAACGCATTCAACTAGTAAACTGAATAAACCATAACCTGTTTGATTCCGATCATGAATTTTTAGGAGAATCGGGATATAATCCTGACAGCGACAGACCGCCTATTAGTGGGCTCATATAGAACAACCTATGATATTACCTTACCAAATCACTAGATTTAACTCTATTTTTTAGATGCTCAACAATACGGCATGGATCTCGGTAGTATTAATCATTGTGGTATCCTCCGGATTGATTTTTTACGGCGACTCTAACGAAGTACTTCGTCATATCAGCATTTTCCCCATAAAATATTTGATGGCCGCATTAACCTTAACTTCTTTGAATTACTTCTTACGCTTTTTACGGTGGGAATATTATCTCAGGATATTAAAGATCAACATTCCAACCTCAGAGTCAGGGTTGATATTTTTATCAGGTTTAGGAATGACGCTTACACCATGGAAAATGGGGGAAGTGTTAAAAGGGTATTTTTTACAAAGGCGTCACGAGATACCAATATCAATGACGGCTCCCATAGTTTTCATGGAGCGTGTTACCGATGTATTGGCCATTGTATGCTTAGGATTCATTGGAATCCAATGGCTGCCCCAGCCTGTACAAGTAATTCTTTGCGCTTCCGCATTTTTTTTGATAACGGGCTGGTACTTCGCTATTAGATACGGAGATAGAGTAGCAAATATACCCGGAATCAGGCGTTGGAAACATCTGCTGGAAACAGCGCAACAAACATCTTATAAATTAAATAACCTGAAAACAGTTTT
>CAJXEF010000146.1 GCA_913052545.1 uncultured Chloroflexota bacterium | reverse complement strand
AAATTAGGTTAATCGTAAAACGCACGGTACGCTATTTCAGTAAGATTATTATACGGCCATTGCATTAATTATCAGGTTTTAGGCTTACTAAATTCCGCTCCAGGGTTTCAGTCGTGATATACACCGCTAGCTTTTATGCTCCTCAAAACTGGGTTGGCATATTATATCGAGTATCTAGGCAGCATCCACGGGGTTTGAAGACCCAGTGGGAGGTGTTACCGTTTTTTTATCCGCCTCTCGACCTCTTGAGGGCTTATAGAGCTGGAACGTTAACATTTGAACAATTTGGGTATGACTATAAACACAGTTTAGAAATTAGTTATCGTACTAGCCTCGCGAGACATTGGCTGGACCGGGCGTTAAATATTGGTGATTTTACTTTCTTATGTTTTGAAAAAGCGGGATTACCGTGTCATAGGTTGGTGTTATCTAGTTGGATCTCAGAGAAAATACCTGAGTTGCGGACGGGCAATTTATTTTGAGTATTGCAAATGACTCAGATGCTTTATTCTGCTCTCGCTGGACGTGACATCAATTCTCTAATGGCATCTATCGGGGATAATTGTTCGAATAGTACATTGTAGATGGCTTGCGTTATAGGCATTTCGATTCCCAGCGGCCTAGCCATATCTAGTGCCGCGCGGGTAGTGTTCACCCCCTCTGCCACGTTTTGCATTGATGCCTGAATTTCTGTCAGCGAATGGCCTTGCGCTAATAGCTCGCCGACGTATCTATTGCGACTCAATTGGCTTGAACAAGTGGCTATAATGTCGCCTAATCCTGCCAAACCATAAAAAGTAGCAGTCTCGGCACCAGCTGCGACTCCTAACCTACATATCTCGGATAATCCTCTAGTAATCAACGTTGATTTGCCATTATCTCCTACATCTAAACCATCGCTGATGCCTACACCGATAGCAAGGATATTTTTAAGAGTCCCACACAGCTCTAAACCGACCAGATCTGTACTAGTGTAAACACGGAACGTTGGAGATATTAAAATATCTTGAATTAATGTAGCACTTGTTTCGTTTAAGCCGGCAACCACGGTGGAGGCTGGCTTATCGTTAACGATTTCTTTGGCTAAGTTAGGTCCTGAAAGTGAGCAGATACCGGGATGAAGCTCAAGAGGAAGTTCCTCGTGCAAGATTTGAGACATACGTTTCCCGTCAGGGAGTTCCAAACCTTTTGTAACACTTAAAATTAAACTGCCGGTCCTTAAGTTTTTTTTAATATGTTGGACATTATTTCTAAATCGATCAGAGGGGACTGCTAATATTACCAGGCTAGAATAATCTTTTAGAAAATCTGGGTCATGGGAAAAACATATAGAGTCTGGGATGGTAACTCCAGGGAGAAACCTACTATGTTCTCTTCGTTTGGATAGTTCTTGAGCTTCTTGGTCAGTTCTGCACAGGATACTTACTTGAATACCTTTGCGCGCCAATATAATTCCCAGGGTAGTGCCCCATGTGGTCGTTCCTATGATAGATACTTTAGGATCGTTTGTGGCGTTGAATTTCGGTTTTGTTGACATTGTTCAAAGTAATGGTAGGGGTATATCTTTAGGTATGAGCTGATTTGACGTCATGCTTGTCGAAGGTCATTACTGTGAGGAGTGCTAGGGTTACCTAGTTTGCGTTCAGTTCCATCCCAAATCCGTTTCATATTATCCCTATGCTGCCATATTATAATGCAACCGGCTATCAGAGAGTAACAACTGTAGTCAATAGAATATGTTCCTAAGATTGTTAGACCTATTAAGGTTAGGCACGCTGTTAAAACGCCAACGATTGATCCAAGCGAAACGTATTTACTGACTAACGTAACAGGAATGAAAGCAACCGCGGCACAAAGAGCAGGAATGGGGGCCATGACAGCCAGACCACCGAGTCCAGTTGCTATACCTCTCCCGCCACGGAATTTTAGGAAAATTGGCCAATTGTGACCGATTAATGCCAACAAACCGGACACGATTTCTGCGGCCGTGGTTCCAATACAGTGTCTTGCTATAAGTACTATTATGATGCCCTTCGAGATGTCTAATATCAATACCACAGTTGCAGTTTTGCGGCCGCCGGTGCGTAAAACATTAGACATGCCGGTCTTTCCACTCCCGTATTGTCTTATGTCTATGCCTTGACTCCAGTGTAGAAAAAAATATCCCCACGGGATTGAGCCTAAAAAATAAGCTAAAGGAAGTAGTAGCCCGTATTTTAGTAGAGGAGGTGTTGAGAGAGGTAATAAGAACAGTGATACGTACCAAATACAGAGAATGGGTAGTATCGTTAGGCAAAAGGTTGTCGGTTGAAGAACTCTTTTCATTTCCTCTTAAACACTAACCTTAAGTGTGTATGGTCAAAACCGAAGGTTTCTCTAATGCGATTTTCTAAAAACCTCTGGTAGGAAAAGTGTACCAAACTAGGATTGTTGACGCTAAATAAAAATGTAGGCGGGTTTTCGTCAACTTGTCTAACTCGGTCTATCTGAAGGCGTTGGCCGCGATTTCCTTTGACGATTGGCGGTGAGTGGTCGGTGAGGGCATGGGCTAGCATATATTGCAGTTGCCTTGTTGAAATCCATCTTTTACGTTCTGCATTTAGCCTCATTGCGGTTTGCATGAGAGCTTCAATTCCTTGGCCTAGAGATGCAGATGTGAAGCATATAGGCACATATGGCATAAAATGCAGACGTTCTTGAACTTTGGCCACGGCCCTCTCCATTGTGTAACGCCTACTTTCGGTCATCAAATCCCATTTATTTATCACCACAATTAATCCGCGGCACATATCCCAAGATAACCCCGCAATGTGGGCATCCTGAACTGTAGCTAACTGGCTGGCGTCTGTAACAAGGAGAGTAATGTGGCTCCTGTTGACAGCATTGACAGCCCGAATAACGCTATATTTTTCTATTCCCCGTTCGACTCGACCAGGACGCCTGATTCCGGCTGTATCTATAAGAGTAATAGTTTGTTTTTGATACTCAAATGCAGTATCCAGAGCGTCTCTTGTAGTACCAGCTATTTCGCTTACGATTGATCGTTCTTGTCCCAGTATGGAGTTAACCAGCGAAGATTTGCCAACGTTGGTACGGCCTACTATAGAGAGTTTCAGTCCTTCGGATTGATTATCCTTGTCGATATCATCTGCATTGCTTTCGGGTATATGAGAAAGAACTTGGTCCATCAATTCATATACGCCGAAATTATGATAAGCACTGATTAGGATAGTATCAGGGAACCCCAATTGATAAAATTCTGATGCTGAATATTCTCTGGCATCGTTATCTACTTTGTTAACGGCAAGGATTACTGGTCTCTCAGATTTTCTCAATCTGTCAGCGATCAACTGGTCATTGGAAGTAAGACCTTCGGTCGCGCTTGTTAGAAAAATGATTAGGTCAGCCCCAGATAAGGCCATATCCGCTTGCTCTTGCACCATTTTTCGAATTGGTCCTTCTGGATCTGATTCCAAACCGCCCGTGTCTACCAATAATAATCGTCTATCGTTCCATTCAACCTCTGATATCAACCGGTCTCTAGTAGTTCCCGCTTCCTCAGATACTATAGCTTGCCTTCTGGACATAATACGATTAAATAAGGAAGATTTGCCGACATTAGGCCGACCAACTATAGCGACAGTGGGGATTGCACCCGACGATCTGGATACCCCATAATCGTTTTGCTCTGTGAAAATGTTTTCGGTAGTTTGCTCTAACAAAATGTTCTCCGAATAGTATGTAGTTATTCAGGTTTTACAATAGTAATAATTCAAGCAGTGCTTTTTGGCCATGTAACCTGTTGTGGGCTTGTTGGTATGCTACTGATTGTTGATGTTCTAACATCCCGTATTGTACTTCTTCACCATAATGGACTGGCATATCATGCATAAAAATAGCATTTGAATTGGCTTTCGCCAACAGCTCTGGGGTTACGGTGTAGCCCCGAAAATCTTCGGTTCGCTTATTAGATTCTTCTTCCTGCCCCATACTAGCCCATACATCAGTGTAAACGATATCAGCATTCATGACAGCTTCTTCAGGAGAAATTAAGGGTTCTATCCGAACTTGGGGACCTGATGCTTGATTCCTAGCTGAATTTATGGTGTCAGCATCTAATTGGTATCCGTTCGGTGTTGCTATGCTGAAACTTATCCCCAATCCAGGTAGTCCAAGACATAAACTTCGTGAAACGTTATTGCCATCACCTATAAAGGCTAGTTTTAGGCCTGTTAGCTCCCTTTTGTGTTCGGAAATAGTGAGTAAATCTGCTACGGATTGGCAGGGATGTTCATAATCAGACAAAGCATTAATCACCGGTACATTTGCATATTCAGCCAATTCCACTAAATGGTGGTGGGAAAATACTCGTGCTATTATACAGTCAACATAGCCAGACAACACTCTCGCTACATCGGACACGGGTTCTCGAGAACCTAGCCCGACTTCATCGGGGCTCAAATATAAAGAATAGCCACCTAATTCATGGATTCCAATCTGAAAACTTACTTTAGTCCTCAGAGATGGTTTTTCGAACAGTAGGGCGATTCTTTTCCCGGCAAGCGATTTGTTGTTGGGGTGTTCTTTTAGGGTCTTAGCTCGTTGGATTACTTGATCGGTTTCAGTTGATGATATGTCATTTATAGATAAAAAATCACGTTTCATAATATATGCCAGAGTTATATTTAGGAGAAATCATATATTAAATGCAAATCACCTTCAAGTTAAGGTGAAATTAGGTTCATTGTAAAGCATTTGATAAGATCAATGATAAATTGGGGAGAACAGTTATGTCCGATTCCGTTTTATGCCCTGGGCTGATTGGAGAAAAACAAACGTTAGTGTGTGAACATAACGTGGCAGGACATGTTGATAAATTCAGTACACCGTCGATGATAGGATTGATGGAGCAGGCTGCTATTCAAGCAATCCAATTATGTTTAGAGGATGGCCAGACGTCTGTGGGTTATGAGGTCAACGTCAGACATTTGGCTCCCTCAGGAATCGGTGAAAAGGTTACAGCTACGGCAGAGCTATTGGATATTGACCGAAACAGGCTTACGTTTAAAGTTGAGGCTTATAGCGGTGAAACGATGATTGGGTCAGGCACACATAAGAGGGCTATTATCAACAATAATGGGTAACCCGAAAAGACGACAGGACTGGGTTAACCCAGTCCTGTCCTTTCTGAACCTACCGGTAAACATTAAAGGTTGAATTGCGGATCCATATACTTGTTGTCTTTGTTATAGACCTGAAGACGACCTCGTTGGGTGTCACATATAATCAAACGGTTGTTATCCCGGTCGAATGTGCATCCTGTTGGCATTCTAAATTTCCTCTGTTGCTCAACCAAATCTTCCACCT
>CAJXEF010000145.1 GCA_913052545.1 uncultured Chloroflexota bacterium | reverse complement strand
CCTAGTCGCCAGTGGAATTGCGATAGCCGCATATGTATACCAAGCCGGAACTTGAATTCGGTGTCCACCGATAGTAGTTTCACGGGCATAATCTAAGTTAACAGCATCAGCAATTTCCTGAAGTCGATCCAGGTAATGAGACCCGGCCTCAAAATCACCAGTCTGGTATTCGACCAAAGCCCGAGACCCAAGCAGATTAGGATCCCCAGGAGCAATCGCGAGCCCCCTGTCGGCCCATTCCCGCGCCGTCTTCCAGTCTCCCTGAACGCTGGCTATATTTTCGTTGATTTCAATCGCAGAACCTCGCCAGCGTAGGTTACCTGATCGCTCTGCCACGGGTATCATAGCCTTGGCGTGTTCTGTTGCACCTGGGAGGTCTCCCAAGCCGTATAACACATGCATAAGATCATATCTGCTGTGAGATTCGTGAATAGGCTGGTTAACTTTCCTCGCAAGCTCGATAGCCCTTTGGTTCCTTTCTAAACTTTCCTCATATCGGTGATGACTAAAACTTACACAGGCCCCATTAACTAAAGTAGCCATCTCTAGATCTAGATCCACTTCCCTGTTTGCAATTGTGATAGCCCGTTCGAAAGCATCTTGTGCCGCATCATAATCTTCCCTTAACGGCAAAATATACCTGGATAACAGCTTCCCCGCCTCATAAGACTCTGGGTTAACCAAGTCCAGAGATGTGGCAATCAAATCATTACCATGAGAACCCTGACCGGAGCTCGCGATAGCAACGGCAGTACTCGAATCTCCTACTTCCACGTAATAATCGAAAGCCCTCTTTAAAGTTCTAGATACTTCCATCTCTTGTTGACGTAAAGTAGTACCTGCCATTGCCCTGCCAAGACCCAGAAGCAGTTCAGCCGACTGAGCATCTAAAGCTTTCTCAGTACCTTGTAATGAAATGCCTTTAGCAGTCAGCCCCAACTCAAAGTATTCTACGGCTTCCTCAAAAGCATAATTTGATAACGCCCGATCTCCGGCTATTAACGAATATTCAATCAACTTATTGCTACCCAGGACAGCCTCAGCCTGAGCGTAATGATGGGCTAATTCAGCGGCGTGCGATGCGGCGTCCAGTCCGTACAATTCTTCCAAGACAACGGCAATACGGGAATGTAGCCTCACCCGTCTAGTAAGAGATATCTCTTCCGTCAGAGTTTCTTGCATCAATGCATGGGTAAATTGGTATTGACCAACGGACTGAGGCATTTCCTCAATGACTTTAGATGCCAACGCTTCGTCAAGGATATCCAGCAATCTTTCGTCCGATGTTTCCTCAACTAGACCTTTTATCTGTTCAAATCTAAATTCCCTGCCTAAGACTGAAGCGATTGTCAAAGCCTCGTTGCATCGTTCGGATAACCTATTCAATCTACGACCAATGACTTCTCGAACGCCCTCTGGAATCCTAACAGTCCATGAATTTCTACCAACGGACTTATCCGCAGTAAGATCCCCTTCTTGAACAAGTAACCTAACTACCTCTGTTACAAATAAAGGGTTACCTTCAGTTTGAGTATGCACCGCGTTGATTAGCCCTTCAGGTGGAGATATACCCGTCGCCACCTCTATGAATCGGCCTACGTCCTCCCCGGTTAAACCTCTCAAGAGAACCCGTTGAAACATTCTCTCTCTCGTGAGTTCCCCAAGGCTTTCTGCTAACGGATGTTGCCTAGATAATTCCATATCCCTATAAGTACCCACTAAAAGCAGCCGACACCCTGAGAGTTCTCTGGCTACAAATTGGAGCAACATAAGGGATGGTTTATCAGACCAGTGTAAATCGTCTAAAACAAGAACTAAGGGTTGCTTCAACGAGGCTGACTTCAAAAAAGCACTTATTGAATCGAACAACCGGAATCTAGCTTGCTCGGGTTCCAATGTGGTGGCTGGCGACAATCCGGGAAGACGCTCCCGTACATCGGATACTATTTCCGCGATTTCGGATGCTCCTGATCCCATTTCAGCGCTTAACTCTTGAGGATCTTTTTCCCTTACGTATGATCGGATTGCTTGAACCCAAGGCCAATATGGCGGCACACCTTGCTCCTCATAACATCTGCCCCATAACACCTGAGCATTACGTAAATTGGCATAGGTCGCCAGTTCTTGAGAGGTACGTGTCTTACCGATACCAGGCTCCCCTACAAGAGTCACCATTCTGCCGTGACCCGACAGTGCATCCTCCAATGCTGCTTTTAACTCATCCATTTCCTTTTGTCGGCCTACGAATACTCCGCTGGAAACACTATCAAGCGTTCGGCTCGTATCTTCAAGAACAACCGATTCCGTTAGATTAGAAGTTTCCATAGCTTCTAAGGCAGACAACACATCTGACGCAGATTCTGGCCTCTCCCCAGGATCCTTGGCCAGCATTCGCATAATCAAGGCTTCCAGAGGTCTGGGGCACAGACCATTATGCCAAGTCGGAGCCACTGCAGGAGTATTAATATGTTGTCCGATTATCGAGACAGCATCGTCTCCGAGGAAAGGTGGTCTGCCTGTTACCATTTCGTACAACATGGCACCAAGTGAGTAGATATCCGCCTTTACCGTTACCTCTCCACCCATAGCTTGCTCAGGGGGCATGTAGGACACAGTCCCAACCATCATGCCATGTTGAGTTAACCTCGACCTGTCAGTTGCCACAGCCAACCCAAAGTCGCCAATTTTTGCGATTCCATCGGAGGTTAACCAAACGTTACCCGGTTTTAGATCACGGTGAACTATGTTTCGGGAATGAGCAAATTCTAACCCTCTGCAAACGGCTACTGCAATCTGCATAGCCTGGCTGATCTGTATTCGATTTTCGGGCGCATCTTCTACTAAACCTTCAACATCTCCACCACCCATCAATTCAGTGACCATGAATGGCTGATCGTTTTCCTCGCCGAGATCAAATACCGTCACTATATGGGGATGAGACCCCAACCTACCCATCGCCTGGGCCTCTCTGTTCACTCTCGTCCTACCGATATCATCCAGTCCTTCCGTTTTGATCAATGCGAAAGCCACTTCTCTATCTAACATAGTGTCATGAGCTAGGTAAACTTTCTTCTTTCCTCCCTCGCCAAGAAATTTTAATACCTCATATCTCCCAGAAGAAAAGGAAGTAGGGGACGACGAGATTTCGGCAACTGCCTTAGGTAACTCATTCCCCTGTGGAATCACTGGTTCTGTATCACTCTGGGTTTCTAAAACCACGTTTACATCTGTACCGGAACCATCACCCACCCTGAATCCACAAGCATCACAAAATTTTGCATCGGGCCTCAATTCCTTATCACATGAAGCACAAATCACTAGAAGAGAGTTGCCGCAAGAGTCACAAAATCTTGCATCCAGTCGATTATCTTGACCGCACTTACTGCAATTCATAGGCCCTCCGTAGTTACTTGAATCCCAAGACCCATCCCTTAAAGGAGTCCTCGTGTAAATACCAGATTGTGGCCACGTTCACCGGGGTCTCATTTATCGGTGTGGTTGTTGCTAAGGCTTGATAGAAAGAAATAATTCCGGCAATGGACCTGGTGGGGGGACCGAGACATCAAAACCATTGTACTCTTCAATACTTCTTTTAAACTGTTCGTCAACCGGATGATTGGATGCTGCTAATTTTGGTATAAAGGTTTCGGCGCCGGGACCCTCCTGCAATACCGCTACCATCATCCCATTGGGTGTAGTAACTAACCATGCATCATGCCTGGTTAATCCGTATCGTTGATTTAAATCCTTGAAGTCGACCGCCAATTCGCCATCTTGGAGCGAGGCGGCCCATTCTTTCCACGCGTCAACCTTTCCTTCCATGATCGGGGCTATTACTAATGGCATGATACCCCTCCCTTATACGGCAGATCGTTCCCTATTATAAACCTTTTATATGTGAACCTACGGTTACACTCACCATCTAATGCCCTCCCATTTCTGGAAGTCCATCAACGATCATAAAATGCACATCAGCATACGCCTTACGAGCCGGCAAGATTTCCTGGTATTCGCTACTGCTTTGCCATGAAATAGCCGCAGACCTGTCAGGAAACTCGATTACAACGTTTATGTCTTCATTTAGTGGTTCTCCGTCTTGGTAAGCAACTTCTCCACCCCTCACTAAAAACTTACCCCCGAATGATTCTACGGTGCCTCCAACTTTTGAACCGTATTCAGCCATAAACATTTCCGAGTTCTTCAATTTAACATGGGCTATAACATACGCTTTTGGCATTTCAAATACCTCTCTAAATTAACCTCATTCACTTGCGAAAAAAGAACTTATAATGATCGATTACGCGGCTGGAATCTATCATAGTAGAATTAACAGGGTCAATAGCGTAACTTAAGGTAGGAATATCATTGATAGACTCTGGCGTTGATTAAAGAAAAACTTTTATGATTCACAACTACCACGGACCAGACCAATTTCCCGCACATACTGCATCAGTTTGTAATAGAGGCTAGAATGAACTACTCATCAATATCACCTAACGACAATTACAAGCGTCAACAAATATCTGTCTTTGATACTCATATGTCCTACATAGATGTTGGACAAGGTGACCCCATTGTTTTTTTGCACGGAAATCCAACTTCATCTTACCTATGGCGTAATGTACTTCCTCATGTTGAGGGCCTCGGGAGGTGTCTAGCTCCCGATCTACTCGGCATGGGACAATCAGGAAAATCTCCCAACGGTGACTACCGTTTTATGAATCACAGCAAGCATTTAGATGAATGGCTCCAAAACCTTGAGATCACATCCAACCTAACATTGGTAATTCACGATTGGGGATCAGCTCTTGGATTTTATAGAGCCCACCGGTTTCCGGCTCAAATAAAGGGCATAGTCTACATGGAAGCTATAGTCCAGGCACTTACATGGGATATGTGGCCAGAGAAATCTCGGAGCATCTTTCAGGCAATGAGGTCTGATGCCGGGGAAGAAATCATATTAAACAAGAATGTCTTCGTAGACAGAATACTTCCCGGTAGTATTCTAAGAGAACTATCTCAACAGGAAATGGATATTTATCGTAAACCTTATTTGGAGGAAGGTGAATCTCGTCGTCCTACACTAACCTGGCCCAGGGAAATTCCAATAGAAGGCACTCCTCCAGATGTCTTTCAGTTAGTCCACTCCTATTCCCAATGGCTTGCTAATAACTCTATCCCAAAATTATTTATAAATGCTGAACCCGGGGCGATACTCACTGGGCAGCAAAGAGATTTTTGTCGAGGTTGGAACAACCAAGACGAAGTAACTGTACAGGGGAGCCATTTTATACAAGAAGATTCACCCAACGAAATAGGGGTGGCCATTGCTAATTGGTATTCCTCGTTGAAATAATTTCGTCTTCAGTTATTTT
>CAJXEF010000144.1 GCA_913052545.1 uncultured Chloroflexota bacterium | reverse complement strand
GTGTATCTAACTTGATTACAGCAGAAATATGGAAAGATTTACTGGAAGGAGAAGGGCTTCCCACTAAACTCCTTCCGGACTCGCATATCTTGGATTGGTCTGAAAAAAGTCCTTTTATAGTATATGTTCCCAAGGGCAGGGAACATGTTGCCGAAGAAATATTGAGGAAAATATAGATGCCTGTAGAATCTATTGTTTGGTCTATTTTTTTCCTCCCTGTAGCTGTTTTTATAGTAATTGCCCTTTTGGTAAGGCCATTCTTTGATAGGTATTCTTTCATTTCTGGTCTTCTGCTGATTGGAGCATTATTTTTAGCCTTTTGCATATCTGTATGGGTATTACTGGAACTCGTAGATGGTAAAGAATTTGTATTCTCTTTGTATTCTTGGTTGATTGTAGGAAGTGCGGCAATAGAGATTGGCATATTGCTGGATCCATTGACCGCGATCATGTTGGTGGTTGTAACTGGAGTGAGTTTGATGGTTCAAATTTACTCTTTGGGATATATGCGTGGTGATCCTAGTTTCTCTCGTTATTTCGCTTATATGTCGTTGTTTACGGCCGCCATGATTGGGTTAGTCCTGTCAGCTAATATTATCCAGTTATATGCTTTCTGGGAATTAGTAGGACTCTCATCCTATTTACTGATAGGGTTTTGGCATAACAGACCATCAGCCGCTGCCGCAGCAAAGAAAGCTTTTATCATTACTCGTATAGGAGATGTAGGTTTTCTTCTAGCTATTATCTTATTATTTTTCAATGCAGACCGGTTCTCATCCAACGGTTTAAACGCATTTCATATACCGGATATCTGGGCCGCAGCACAACCTGTGGCGCAGGGTGGATTGGGTATTTTAATGGGATCCTCGTTGGTTTTGGTCACGTTAGGTATATTCGCGGGTGCGGCTGGCAAATCTGGGCAATTCCCTCTCCATACTTGGCTGCCTGATGCTATGGAAGGTCCAACACCGGTAAGCGCTCTGATACATGCAGCAACAATGGTGGCAGCTGGAGTGTTTCTAGTGGGAAGATTTTTCCCTGTATTTCAACAAGCTAGCCCAACCATGATGGTGATAGCATTAATAGGCGGTTTTACCGCTATCATGGCTGCAACTATGGCTCTAGTAATGAACGATATTAAGAGGGTGATGGCATATTCTACCATCAGCCAGCTAGGTTACATGATGGCCGCTCTTGGTTTGGGTGCGTACTGGGCAGCGTTGTTTCACCTGGTCACCCATGCATTTTTTAAAGCGTTATTATTTTTGTGTGCCGGTAGTGTCAATCACGCTAGTGGGACATTTAATATGCGATACATGGGCGGATTACGTCGAGAGATGCCGCTGACCTATGTGCTCACTTTAGTGGGAGGATTGAGTTTGGTTGGTATAGTGCCTTTGGCAGGCTTTTGGAGTAAAGACGAGATATTGCTTGCAGCATGGATTTCCAAGAGCAACTGGGCAGGGATGCTAACGTTCAGTTTTCTGATACTCGGGGTATTTATCACAGCTTTTTACACTTTCCGTATGTTGTTCATGACTTTTCATGGACAATTTAGGGGTGGTATAGAGCAGGAAATCAAGGATTTAGATCAATATTCTGATAGCACATCTACGGAATCGGTAGGTCATGTTCACTTGGGTGAATCACCCTTGGTAATGGTCGTACCTATGTTACTTTTGGGGCTATTGGCAGTCTTTGCAGGATTTTTGTTTAATCCTCAATGGATCCACATCCCTGTTGTGGAAATCCCTAAACACTGGATAACCGAGTTTTTGGTGAGTGGGCTGGTTTTCCAGCATCCTCATATCCCAGAATTCAATTTGTTTCTAGCAATAGTATCTACAGTTATCGCTGTATCGGGGATTATCTTGGCAGGTTTGATTTATCTCAGGCACCAGGTGACAACAACATTTGGTCTTTCATCAATATTTCTGAATCAAATAGGTCATCTGTTGGGCCAAAAATACTATGTTGACCATCTCTATGAACAATTGATAGTTCGCACGTGGTTTTATCGTGGATTGGTCTCAGCAATGGATTGGCTAGACCGAGTATTTATAGACGGTGCTGTAGATTTGATCGGAAACCTCCCTAGAGGCGTAGGGAGACTGGTAATCATCGTTCAGACAGGACAGGTTCAGTTTTATGGGAGCTTTGTTATCTTGGCAACTCTGGTTATATTAGGAATGTATTTAGTATTAGGTACAGGAATCGGACGCTGATTAATGATAACTGGGTTTAATGGAATATTAACGGTTACGGTATTTTTACCCGCTCTGGGAGCACTATTGATCTGGTTGATTGCTAGAAGTGATCGCCAGGTTAGATTTGTCGCAGTAGCAGTAGGCTTTTGCGATTTGGTTCTTGCGGTGATTGTTTTTTCCATTTTTAACAAAGGCGAAGATGCAGATCGATTTCAGTTAATAGATAGGATCGACTGGATCAATACGGAAACTTTTAATGCAAGTTACTTGTTGTCTGTAGATGGTCTGAGTGCCCCCCTGGTACTTTTAACTGGGTTACTCGGATTCTGTGCCTTATTGGCGTCGTTCCATATTCAAGATAGGGTCAAAGAATATTTTGTTTGGTTGTTAATATTACAAACGGCTGTCATGGGGGTATTTACATCGCTGGATCTTCTGCTCTTTTTCCTTTTCTGGGAATTAGAACTAATACCTATGTATATGCTCATCAGCGTATGGGGAAGCGGGAGACGAGAATACTCTGCCATGAAATTCTTGATCTTCACCATTTTCGGAAGCGCAGCTATGTTGATAGCATTAGTCGGAGTATTTTTGAGCGGTGACCGTAACACATTCGATATGGTTTTAATGTCTGAATCGTCAACTAGGTTAGTTGCGAATAGCTCGGTTTTACCAATCAGTGCATTGTTCTGGTTGTTTTTTATAGCATTTGCCATCAAGTTACCGACGTGGCCACTCCATACTTGGTTGCCTGATGCCCATACAGATGCGCCAACAGCTGCTAGTGTGATGCTGGCTGGGGTTATGCTCAAAATGGGTGGGTATGGTCTATTAAGAATCAATGTAGGTTTATTTCCGGACCAGGTGCGCGGGTTTGCTTGGGCCCTAGTTACTTTAGGAGTGATCAGTATTATTTATGGTGCGATAGTGACGGTGAAACAAACTGATCTTAAGAGGTTAATAGCCTATTCGAGTGTCAGTCATATGGGTCTGGTTCTTTTAGGAGTCGGATCAGTAGCAGTTTCAGGGGAACGTATTTCATCCGTTGGGTTAAACGGGGCTGCTATGCAATTGTTTACTCATGGGACCATCACTGGATTGCTTTTCCTTTGCGTGGGATTAATTTACGACAAAGCGCATACTCGCTATATACCGGACTTGGGCGGATTAGCCAATCGTATGCCGTTCATTGCCATCGCGTTTCTAATTGCGGGATTAGCTTCCTTGGGACTTCCTGGTCTTAGTGGATTTGTATCTGAAATTTTGGTGTTTCTCGGAACATTCCCAGCCTTCCCGTGGCCCACCGTAATCGCAGTTTTTGGAATTATTTTAGCTGCAGGGTATATCTTATGGATGATGCAAAGGACGCTCTTTGGACCTGATTTACCTAGATTTTCTACTTTAAGCGATGCTTCTTTAGTGGAGGCTATACCACTAGTTTTATTAATTATCAGCATATTGGTAATAGGAGTTTATCCGGCGATACTTACAACGGTTTTTGAATCAGGATTGAATCCGATGTTAGAGGTAATGGACGGGCTTGCTAATAATAGTTCCGGCGCGGTACCCGTTAGATAGTGTTTTGAAATATGACTAGCTACGATATTTATTTAATAGCACCCCAACTAGCTATGGCAGGGATTGGTCTAATAGTTATAGTATTTGACCTCTTTTTTAGACGGAGTAAATTACTGCCAGTAATAGCCTTTGTTGGGCTACTAGTCCCTATGGGACTTACACTGATTCAGTTAAAAGATTTGACTGCTTCGGATTCTTCAGGACTGGTAATCCAAAGCAGTGTGTTCCATGGAAGTTTAATGGTGGACCAATTCTCGTTATTTTTTAATTTTCTGATTTTGATTGTTACTGGCTTAGTAATTCTCTCATCAAACGACTACCTCAGTCGTATGGATCGTAACCGAGCAGAGTATTTCGGGCTTATATTGTTGTCCGCTACAGGAATGTTGGTTTTGGTCGGTGCTACTGAGCTAATCACAATTTATATTGCGTTGGAACTGACAACCCTTCCTTTGATAGCTCTTTCGTCAATGTTGTTTACTGCCAAATCTACTGAAGCCGGAATGAAATTCCTTGTAATTGGTGCTCTAAGCTCGGCCGTGATGTTGTATGGAATGACTCTCATATTTGGATTTACGGGAAGTACTACTTTGTCCGGGATATCCGACGCTTTGGCCTTGGCACATAATTCAGATATACCGTTTGGAAGTTACGCAGTTTTGGTAGGTATGCTTTTACTGATAGTTGGTTTCGGTTTCAAGTTATCGGCAGTACCTTATCAGATGTGGGTCCCAGACGTGTATGAAGGTGCTCCTACTCCTGTAGTAACATTTTTATCAGTAGCCAGCAAGTCGGCTGCATTTGCGTTAGTGCTCAGAGTGTTGTGCTCAGGATTCATTGACTTACAACTCGAATGGACTATCTTGATAGCTTGTTTAGCTGCAGCGTCTATGACTGTTGGAAATCTGGCAGCGTTGGTTCAAAATAATATTAAACGACTATTAGGCTACAGCACCATTGCCCATGCAGGGTACATTCTTGTAGGTATAGCAGCTATAGGCGGAGATAGTTCCTCATCGTTGTTTTCGCATATGGGGCCGAGTAGTGTGCTGTTTTACTTGGTGGCTTATGCGGCAGCAAATCTGACTGCATTTTTCTCAATAATCGCCATCGGACATAACATAAATAGTGATCGCATTGATGACTACGGTGGAATGTTCCGCCGCTCTCCGCTAATAGCGCTTGCTTTGGTTTTATCGTTGATCGCACTCATTGGAGTGCCTCCCACAGGTGTATTCATGGCCAAAATCCATATTTTCGCATCTGCGGTAGACAATCATCTTGCATGGTTAGCCGTGATAGGTGTGGTGAACAGTGTTGTATCGGTTTATTACTATGTGCGAGTTATCAGAGTCATGTTTTTATCCCAAACAGAAGACCAACCAAAAATACGTATGTCTTGGGCTCCAAGTATTGCGTTGGCATCTACTAGTTTTATGACTTTGTTGATTGGGGTATTACCCGGGTTTATCCTTAACATAGCTGAAGATACGGTGAAAGTTCTTCCGAACATTGGATACTGGTAATCTTGAACTTATCGAGGAGTTATTCTGCAACCCATTAAATTGACACTCAAATTTGCTGATGCTAGACTGCCTCTGGTTCCGGAACGGGGTTACTTCTATTATGAACCTTTTGCGTCTGCTCTCATTAACAAATGAAAACTATAGGCATTATATATAACGCTCGGAT
>CAJXEF010000143.1 GCA_913052545.1 uncultured Chloroflexota bacterium | reverse complement strand
TTAATACTACGTTTCATTCTGCTAGTTAATTGGTTTATATCAGAAACATCTTCTAAATTCATAAGCAATTTAGTTAATTCAGGAAGTTCTTCTTGGGAGATTACAAGAGATGCGCAATCTTCGAATTTATTGATAACTTCTGGAAAAGAGACTCCACGCAATGCACCTGTGCGTGTTCTACTAGCTTGTTCTGACAATATCTGGCCATTCTTCAGCATTATGGTTACTTGATGGAACCCTTCCATCCAGCTGGGCTTTCCTTCGTTTCCTGGTATACGTTTCATTTCGATTTTAGGCATCAGGGATTGCACAATAGTTCTTGCAAACTTGTCGTCTGTGAATGTATCGAGCCCGACCTGTTTGTCAACTGTTCCCGATGCAAGACAGTATTCCATACTGAACTTCCCTTCTAAAGGTGTCTTGGGATCCGAATGTATTAGAGATCTGGGTGGGTCGAAATCTACTAAAACATTTATGTTCGATATTTCCATCGGATCTATGTTATTAGTTGAAACAAGGGTTAATAGTGCATCTAACGCTAGGTGGGCGCTCCCACAACAAGGGTATTTTTTTATTTCAATACCAGATTCAGCCATGTGGGAGGTAGATCGTAAACTTGCGATTACCGCATCTGTGGAGAAATTCTTGCCACCAGAAAAAGCCTTCATAAATCCGAACGGCCCCTCAATCGCATCTACTCCTGCTGTGAATCCTAAATTTACTAATCTCGCTGCAGTCACACCGCAGCGTGCGGCGTTACCTGCGTGGAATGGCTTAGTCATTGTTCCAAAATTCTGACGGAGGCCTGACCCTTGAGATGCGGCCAAGGAGATAGTCATTGCGATCTTTTGTTTTTCCATCTGTAAGATTTTGGCCGCCCCAGCTCCGGCTCCCACTGATCCCAACGGTCCGGTGGGATGCCATCCTAGTTCGTCAAAATACTCTGGACTCATACCAACACCAATACTGCAGGCCACCTCAAATCCCACTAAATAAGCTAGCAACAAATCTATTCCACTCGACATGCTCTCCTCCGATACTGCTAAAATTGCTGGAAGCAATACGACGGTGGGATGAGTTTTTGTCACTTCAGTTATGTCATCATAATCCAGGGCATGTCCCATAGCTCCGTTCACGAGAGCTGCATTAGTCGTTGTAGTTTTAATACTTTTGCCAATAATGGAGGCTGCGGGCCTCCCTCCTTCTTCGCTAATATATTGGCATAATACTGCAGCGATGGGTTCGCATGAACCGGCCAGCATACACGCGAATGAATCTATGATAGCTGCTTTGGCTGCTTGAATTGTTTCCTGGCTAAAGTCTTCAATATGTGCATTGGAAACGTATTCTGCTATAGCCCGAGTTATATCTGGAGATTCAGTTGGCATCTGGATTGCCAGGCATGTTGCGAAGTATGTCTTCTAAGGTTTGGTCTAGAGTTGGGTCTAGCTCAACTCTTCGCTCAAATGGTGTGAAACTGTACTCAGTTCTAACCTGCTCTATAACTTGTTTGGCTTCCCGACTTGTTTCGCTGAGCTTGTCTAGGTTAGTTTGCAATTCCAAAGATTCTGAATCAGCTAAATCTTTCAATTCATTTAAGTCTATTGAAAGGTCAAACATCGCGTTTAGCCTTCTTAGAATATCATAGAAGGATCTGTGATCTCGCGTGATACCAAGTTGTTGATTATTCGATGCTAATAAGGGGTATAGCGGAGCCATAGCCCCTAATCTCAACATCTCAACATCTGGGTGTTCGTAATGGGCAACGGATACTAAGGCCATTCCGATTGTTGGTCCTCTTCTCCCGTCGCTCCCATAACTGGAGAATTGTACACCGTATTTTTCTAAATCTTCTTTCATGCTAGATTTGCTGTATGCACATGTTATTCGTCTTTCTAATTCTGGGGGTGCTGGTCCGTTGACTCCTTCTACTGCCACGGTCTTTTGTATACCTAATTCCTTGATCGCTTGAAAGAATCCTTGGCTATAAAGGTCCATACGATACCAAGGTTCTTCCCCTAGAAAAATAATTAGGCCGTTGCCAGCATCAAAAAAATCATTTTCTCTATGCATAGACTCTGAGGGCAGGCCTTCGTTAAAGGATGCTAGTGGTCTGAAGGCGTCGTGGGTACCTGCAACTTGAAACGGGTAGCACATCTTGGATACTTCAGGGCCCAGCTCCCCGATCTTTTTGGCTCCCAGTTTTTCTATCAGATAACGTGGAAGCCCACTAGATATCCTTCCACCGTTGGACCATTGACGCCTCCACCCTGCGATAAGGTAGTTGGCATTAGGTTTGCGATCAAAGCTGAATAGTTCATCGGCCATTTGCCAGCGACCTCCTTTAAAATTAACAATTTCTGTGACTGGCCTGATCTTGGGTCGCTATACCAAGAATCCTGTAATGCAGACATACCAAAAGCAATCTAATCAGATAAACTGAAATTTTGTAACACAAGTCTAAAGCCACGAGCAACTATATGGCAAGGGTTAAGTAAATGTTAACTGTTGGGTAGTCGGGTTTTTCTGATTTAAGCTGACGAATTGATCCGAGCCACGATACGTAAGCGAATGCACTGTTATCGGTACGAACACGGCCATCCTGGAGGTACGTTTTTTAGTCGTTCAACGGTACTACTATCGACAATCGTTGTTCAGTACTAACTACTCGAGTAGTGTGTCCTTGGCCTGTTAGATCTTCAGCGAGCAACACATCTCCTGCTCCTACTCGTTGTGTAGTTCCATCTCCAACTACTATTTCTGCCTCGCCTGACAGAGTGACGGTGTATTGACGTCTTGGAGCACAATGCCAATTAAGGAAATAGCCCGGCTCAGCTATTCTGAAAGTAATTCCTGTTGCTGCTTCCAGAGGTGTTCCCTCACCGTATGCTCCTTCAGTATCGATGAACGGTTCTAAGGGTAATTTCAATTCTTCTAAATGTGATTGGCCATCAGTACCGGTATAAACTCTAAATATATTTGCCATTATTTTGTTCTCCGATTACAAGCTTACCAAATCCTATATTAGCAATTTTATAACGTTACCAGTTTCTGAACAAACACAACTGGAGATATGGCGATGTATAGGAAACAAAACATCTTGTGTTATGTGGAAGAGTATGACCTCCACAAATAAAACATTTCTAATGGTGATGAGATTAATTTGACGAAAAGGTAGACAAATTGGTTAAAATTTAATAAACTATCCAAGATTGGTGTAATTATTAAAAAGCCACCAACGTTAATTGCCCTCAAAATTGATTAAAGAGCACTACTTACGTAATAACTTTGTACTGAACATTGGGTTCCGCTTCGGGTAGAACTGGAGTTGGTATATCAGTGTTTTCAATAAAATTCTAATTAGATAGGAGGTGGTTGATATGCGTCTCAGTTAACCCGGTGGTGTGAGGGGTGCTGAGGTGTTGTTGAAACCGTCGGGTCTATCTAGGAGTTGGTAACTCCTTGTATCCCAGCTGCTCTTGTTAGAAAGGGTAGTCAGTACTCTCGCTGGCCTAACGCTAGTGGGAAATGATAATAGTTATACAAAAAGAAATATTTTTATAATAATTAAGAGGTAAATTATGCCAGATCTTGGTTTTGCGGTGTCATTGATCGCCGTTAGCTATGTAATGGGTGTCCTGTGGTACACGCTGCTCGGTAGGAACTACACTTCATGGATGCGTATGGCTGCATTTCCATTGCTAGCCGTCATAATCGGAGAAGCTTTGTTCGGTAAATACTTGGCTGGTAGCGTAGGAGAAGGCCTAGTATTCCTTAACATCCATATATACGTAGCATTAATAGCCACATTCGTTGGGTCCATCGTAGACATAGCAGTTAACTGGTTAGCTAAAGAACATCCAGTACCGGTAGTAGGTGTTCTTAAGACTTCCTAGTTAAGATTGTTATCCCGACGCAGGATTGAGGAGGCCTTATATCAAGGTCTCCTCTTCTGGTTTTAGAATAATTCAGTGATTTATATGGTTTTAACTTAGGAGCCCCTATAATGGTCATAGTAGGAGTATTTTATCAGACTATTTGTTAGCTTAATTTTGGCATCACTCTTTCAGAAAATAATTTCATAGACTTCATGACTTTGCTATGGGATATTCCTCCAAAGTCAAAGTTGCATCCGAAATACTCAATCCCTTCTTTTCGAAGGGACATGATCTTTTCTAAACATTGTTCGGGAGTTCCAATAATCGCCCTGTTAGTAGTTAAATACTCATAAGTTGCCGGTAACTCGGTTCGAGTATCCCTCCACTCTCCGATACGCCTATATACTTCGCTGCCACTATCAATGTTCCTCCTCCATTGCATCACATCTATAACCCAATTCAAATGGTCATGTGTGTCGTTAAAAGCTTGTTCCTCTGTTTCGGCAACGTATAAATAACGGAAAAAGGGTATGTCTGCCATGGAAACGGCGCTCCCGGCTTCATTGGCCAAATATACATATCGTTTACATAATTCCAAAGCATCTGATGTGTCCTGTACCACAGCTATACAAAGGTTATGTCCTTGTCCAATGGCGAATTCTAGAGTAGCGGGGGTGCGTGTTGCTGCTATGTATATAGGAGGATGGGGTTCTTGGACAGGCATTGGGACTAGATTGCCCTTGTTTACTTGGTAATGTTTGCTACTGTAAGTGAATTCTGGTGTAGTCCAAAGTCCTTGGATAATTTTTACAGAGTCTTGAAATCTTTCTTGGCTGTCGTCAGCGTTAATGTTAAACCCATGATATTCATAACCAGAACTTCCTCTTCCAAACCCAACATCGATTCTGCCACCAGATATCAAATCTAATGTAGCTGTGTCTTCAGCTAACCTTATTGGATTGTGTAAGGGAGAAACTAATACCGCTGTACCCAGTCGTATAGTTTTGGTGGATGATGCCAAATGGGTCGCTAAGATCAACGAAGATGATCCCATGCTGTACCGTGTAAAGTGGTGCTCTGCTAGCCAGGCACTTTTAAATCCTAGAGCTTCAGCATATTGCACTTGCAAGGTCGCCTCATCGATTATTTGTTTTGGATCAGTGTTTTCAGGCCATGGTAAGTGAGTAAAAAATGCGAATTGCACTAGTAAGATACTCTCCTTTCATAATTTTTTAAGTAGCAACTCGTGATAATAGTATAATTTTAATTGCTTATATCTCCGGGAGATTGATTGGTTAGCGGTATGGCGACTGTAATTCTGGGTATGGTGCTACTAACTCTGGTGGTATGGCCTTGGCCTGTTAGGTCTTCAACCAACATCACCCGTCCGGGGCCGATCTTATGTATTGAACCATCGCCTAATCCGATCTCTCCTTCTCCTGATAAAGTGATAATGTAGTTGCGTTTGGATTCGCAGTGCCAATCACTAAACCGACCAGGTTCATGGCTTCTAAAAGTAATGCTGCTAACCGCTTGTAATGTATTTGGAACGGAGTTTTCTGGCACCTCCAAATCTTCCATGTGGGATTGTTTGTCTTCTCCTGTATAAATTCTTGTGATTATCATTATTTAATCTCCTATAACAGATGACTTTTAGAAATTATTTATTTCATTACTTCCTACATTTAGATCGAATAGTATGGGCATCCAATCTCTAAAAGGATAT
>CAJXEF010000142.1 GCA_913052545.1 uncultured Chloroflexota bacterium | reverse complement strand
GGGCAATCCACGTACCAGTAGATGAGAACTTTTGTACTCTATGATTAAGGTGGTCCGCTACGTACAGGTTGCCTTCAGCGTCGGTCGTAATACCCCATGGACCGTTAAATTCACCGTTGCCGGTACCATGACGTCCCCAGCTGGTTAAAAATTCACCGGATTTACTGAATTTACGTATTTCATGACTACGCCCATCTGTTAAATAAATATTTTCATCTGGACCTAGGGTGATGCCGGAGATCCCATGGAGGACCCCGTCTTCTTTTTCAAGAGCACTCCATTTGGACAGGAATTTACCGTCCTTATCGAAAACGCTAATTTGATTTAGCCATTCGTCTGATATGTATACGTTCTCAGCTGAGTCTGTCACTACGCCTGATCCCCAAATGAACTCGCCGTCACCGTTGCCGTATTTGCTGAACTCACTTATGAATTCTTCGTCACCCGGTTCCGGCCCAATAGTTACCTTTGTGATTCGTGCTCCCAGTCCTGTACGATTCCACGGAACGTTGCTAATACTTTCACTACCTCGATTTACTATATAAACGGCGTTATCTTTGCCAAGGGCGCAGGCCACGGGCTGGTTAAATCCCATCCCAGATTGAGCCCCCCGACCTACTGAGTGACTGAAGTCGTAAGCTCGTCCAGCTGCTACTTGTGTCAGCATGGTAACCTCCCAAAGGTGTTTGTTTATGCTTGAGTTTTGCTTTGTTTATGTCGTTACAAGGAGGTTAGAAGATTAGATCTTCTGACCTCCTTGAGTATGGACGTTCAATTTAGGCCGTTATACAAAACTAGGTTTTTCAAAAGTTCCGCCTACCAATGGGTTGGCATCTAACCCCATCCAATTTTCCGCTAAGGTTGTGTAAACACTCCGGAAATCGGTGTTTGGTACCAAGTCGCCCTGCTCCAGATCTTCAGTATTTGTTGACGGATATTCACCATATTCTCCGCCTTTAACCCCTTCGCCAATTACGAAAGCGGCACCAGCTGCTCCGTGATCGGTTCCTGACCCGTTATCATGAACTCGGCGTCCAAATTCGGAGAAAAGTAACATTATGACGTTTTCCCCTGCATTGTTTTCTTTCAGGTCGTCGAAAAAGCTTTCTACAGCACTGGAAACATCATGCCATAGTTTGTCGTGCATTCCGACTTGGTTGGAATGGCTGTCAAAACTACCGTGGTCACAATATAAGATTCTAGTCCCTAAGTCGGCCATATGTACTTGGGCGACCCCACGAAGTTTTCGGGCAAGTGGCGTGTCTGGGTATTCAATCGTTGAGTTGTATTTGGCAGGAGCCACTTTAAGAATGTCGGCTGCTTTAAGAGAATCTAATCCTGTTTGACTGAGGTAGTCCATAACGAAGCCACTACCAATTGTAGGCGAATAAAGACGTGTAAACCGATCTAAGATTTTGTTCCTTTGTTCGGTTTCCGTGATCGTGGGTAACATCCCAAAAGTGTCTAAATTGTCGACGCAAGCAACGGGTACTCCTGGAAGCGCCAAGGCTCGAGGTAGGCTAGGACCAAAGCTCACGGTAGTGACTACATTTTCTTTATTAGGATCAAGGTCTTTGGTTACGCGGCCTAACCATCCTTCTGTACCTAATTTATCTGGCTCACAAGTGTGCCATATATCCATGGATCGGAAATGGGATCTAGGTGAATTTGCGTAACCTACACCGTTAATAATAGCGACCTTACCTTGGTCATATAGTCTCTGCATAGGAGCCATCTCAGGATGAAACCCGACGTTGTCATTAATCTTTAGAATACGGTCTTCGGCGACCCCGACTGCAGGACGATTGTCTCTATAGTGTGGGTCATTGTATGGAATCACCGTATTAAGATAGTCATTGCCTCCGGTCAACTGCAGGACAACGATGACTGGATCTTTTTTTGTTGAAGCCATTTATACTTCCTCCTTCTAGTAACCTACTCACCGATAATTTTAAGGTATTACGCGTACTGATAATCACGAAGTGAAACGATCAATTGCAACATTTCACTTACTCTTTCTGATGAAGTTTCTGAATCATTAGCCCAGTTCAAATCCCCGTTTACCTTTGCATGGTCTACTAATTCCTGGCGTGTTTCCCCATCTACTTCCAAAGGCCCCATTAGTTCCAGGCAGGAATCAACGAAGTTTTCGGGGATTATGCTGTTGTTTGCTTTGAGTTGATCAATCATGGTTTTAACTCCGGGTCTCCCGGTATCACCAAACATGTCTGCGGTGAAGTTAATCCTTCTCATCAGTGACCCGCTGTTGATCCACTCAGTTCCAGTGTGCCATCCTTCGACGCTAGGAGGATTCAAAAGGTCTTGTCCCATGTAGTTGGGCTGACGGGACATCTCTCCAATACCTGGAGCCGGGAATTCGAACCCACCCACTAATTTAAGAGTGCCGACTACTACTTCAGCAGGGCTTTTCAAGCGGGCGAAACGAGCGTTCTTAAAGAATTCAGAGTTGAAAAGCACCCTGAGGGTTGATCTCATATCGTAGTTGGAATCTACCAAGGAATCAGCTAGTGTATCAATCGCGTCCTGATCCTGGGGTGGTGTTACTGCCCAAGCTGGCACCTGTGCTTCATCGGCTACGAAGAAGTTATAAAGGTGACGGGCAATAAAAGAAGCGGTGGCAGGATGGGCGCATATTATATCTATTACATCATCCCCATCAAAATCACCTGTTTCTCCCAGGAATGTTTTCTCCCCGTGGTCATGGTCGTCTTCTTGATATGTGAAGTGCCAGTCATGTCGACCAATCGGGCCTCGAGGTAATTTAGGTTCAATAGTCCAACCAGTGAACGCCCTAGAGACTTCTCGTACGTCAACTTCAGTATAGTTGCCAACTCCCATGCTGAACAATTCAAGTAGTTCTCGACCGAAGTTCTCGTTTACTGCTTGGGCGTGGTTTTCGCAGTTATCCAGCCAATAAATCATGGCTGGGTTCTTGGCCATGGACAGGAGCAAATCTTTGTAGCTGCCCATACCCTTTTCCCGGAATTCTGCGACCATAGTGGTGATTTCATCATAATGGTCCACTTTGGACACTCCCGTTGCGAAGAGGTGATGCCAGAATAATGTCATCTTTTCTTCCAACGGCCTTCTGGTGTTTACCATAAACCAAAGCCATTCTACGGATCCCATTCCTGGCAACGTGCCGGGCTTCCAGGTCCATGGGTGATATCTAACTAGTTCGTATCTATCCAAAGCTGGCTGTGCTTCCGTGTTTAGAAGTTCTTCAACAGTTTCTTCGTATCCCTTCTCGACCAGGGTTTCCAGATCTTCTCTAGTTGCACCAAAACCTGCTCTCCTCATTAGGTGAGCCATCAAAGCGATATCCTGTTTAGCCATTAGGGAACCTCCGATATATATAGTGTCTAACAACTCTGTCAGGGCATATGTATTGACATTATCTTTGACGATATTAAAGGTTGTCAACAGGTATATAGTTAAATACGTCTAGCTTAAGGAAGGAGTGTTGCCAAGATCTCTAGAGAGATGTCTTAGCTTGACACTCCTATGGCCGGTTGCTAAAATCCGAACAAATCCCCCTATTGGATTCAACGGATGAATTTGTGTCTGCGCGATGGCTGTTGCGAGGTATAGTTGCGTTTACTATCGTCGACCGATAGAGACCGGGAAGGAGGAATCGATATGGCTCCTGAGATTATGAAGGGACTCAAAGATGTCTACTTAGACACTACGGAGTCCAGTTTCATCGATGGTGAAGAAGGCATACTGCTTTATCGTGGTTACAATATCCACGACTTGGCTGAAAAATCTACTTTTGAAGAGGTCATTTATTTACTTCTTTACGGTGGTCTTCCCAATCGTAGCCAACTTTCCGACTTTGATAAAACCTTGAAGGCTAATAGAAGAATTCCTGATGAAGTTATTCAGGTCTTGGATTTGGTTAAAAATAGCCATCCAATGGACGCCTTAAGGACAGGAATCTCTGCCCTTGCCGCGTTTGATCCTGAGGTTGCTGATAACTCTACGGAAGCAACCATCAGGAAAGGTATCCGATTAACGTGTATGGGGCCAACTCTGGTGGCGGCGCATCACAGACTCAGGCAAGGGCTGGAGCCAATAGCTCCTAATCCGGACCTCAGCCATGCCGGGAATTTCCTCTACATGATGTTTGATGAAATTCCCGACGAAGAGACTACTAAGTTATTGGATGTAGATTTCATTCTACATGCTGAACACGGCGCTAATGCATCAGCTTTCGGGGCTCGTGTTGCAGCGGCAACTATCTCAGATCTACATTCTGCGATTGTAACTGGTGTTGGAGTTCTTAAGGGCCCTGCCCATGGTGGGGCAGCGGAAGAAGTCATGAAGATGGCTCTCGATATTGGGCAGCCGGAAAACGCGGCTGAATATTGCCGCAATATTTTGGATAATGGCGGTAGGATAATGGGGTTCGGCCATCGTGTTTATCGGGCCGAAGATCCTAGAGCCCGTCACCTGAGGGAACGGTCCCGGGTTTTGAGTGAAAAAATGGGGCAGCCGCATTGGTTTCAAATATTGACCTATGTAGAAGAAGAAGCTATGGTTCCCTACCGATCCAGAGGTATATATGTCAATGTCGACTTCTTTGCTGGATCAATATATTATCTTTTGGGTTTCCCTGAAGATATTTTTATCCCTATATTTGCTTTAGGTCGCATACCAGGTTGGACTTTGCAATGTGTCGAGCAATATGAGAATAACATCCTAATTCGGCCTCTCCTAGAATACAAAGGTGAAATGGATCTTGAATACGTGCCATTAGACCAGAGAGGATAATTCTTTAGATATATCTCTAATAATAAAAGAGGAGGCCAGACGCCTCCTCTTTTATTATTAGAGATATATCTACTGGAACGCTTAACGAGTCAATCATAGTTGATTAACCAAAAGTTTATATGAACAGCGTCAAAAATCATCCGGAACTAGAAATCAGACGGAGGATTAGTTTGCGTGGTCGCATACCCTTCGCTGAGTTTATGGAAATAGCGCTTTTCTGGCCTGAGGGAGGATATTACACGGGAGAATCCCCTGTTGGGGCAACGGGAGATTATTATACTAGCCCTTCTGTACATCCTGCTTTCGCCGCCTTGCTGGCTACGCAGCTTTTCCAGGTTTGGGATCTGATGGGAAGGCCGGTATCCTTTCATATTATTGAAACAGGAGCGGGCAACGGATTATTAGCAAAGGAGATTCTATCGCGCGGTCCTGTGTTGAGTAAGGATTTTGCCAAAGCGATTAAGTATGTTTGCTTAGATTATCGGTCCTATACGGGGTTAGAAACCGATGTTTTTTTGGGAGAAAATAGTTCATCAGTCGATAGGTTATCTGCCGTAATGCCCACCCATCGATTGGGGGATGATAAGGCCAGTTCGTCGAATCTTCATTTGCCGTTTTCCGGAGTAACGGGCTGCGTCATATCTAATGAACTGCTGGATGCATTTCCGGTTCATCAAGTGACGATTCACAAAGGTTTGTTTCAAGAGATATTTGTTTCCGTTACAGACCAGCAGTTCATACAAACTTTGGGAAGACCTTCTTGCCCGGAATTATCCCAACGTCTTCGAAGACATGGAGTAGATCTAAAAGAAGGCCAGG
>CAJXEF010000141.1 GCA_913052545.1 uncultured Chloroflexota bacterium | reverse complement strand
TACCACTGAGCTACGCCCGCGTTTATCCATGATAAATTATAAACTGAATACCCTCATGCAACCAGTGCAATAATCCATAAGCTTAAGAATGTTTATTCAATATTAACTTAGCTGACTTCAGAACCTCGTCCTGCGGTAAACTCACTGCAAGTTCTCCTGATTCATTAGAACCGAAATACGATTCATCATGGAATTCGCTAACCAATTCGTTGATAACACCAGTACGGGTACTGAGCTGCATTAGGCCTTTGTCCTTAAACAGTTCTTCAACATACGGCGATATAACCTCTAAAAGAAGTTCAACCTCTACCGCTTTTCGTTGGATCTGCCCAATGCTCTGAAGATGACTGCCAAGGTAACAGCCACCGAACTGTATCACCTCAGCGTTGCTATCATCTAATTTGTCATCCCATCTATATCTCGGCTCAAGTTCATGCTGAGCCAAGTAATCTCTAACTTCTGTATCTTCGGTATCTGGTTTATCCAAATCAAAGATTAGTTTGACAGTATGCATGAAAAATCCGGCAGGTTCTACCTTAATAAACAATGATAACTCCTAAACTACTGTAAAAGCCTATGTACCTACCAATCGCATAACTCGTTCAACATTGGTTGGATTAGGGTTGATAGAACCGTTATCAATACCATGCATAGCTTCTACTACTGCATCGTTATAAGGGGTCGGAACTCCAAATTCTCGGCCCTTCTGTGAAATAAGGCCATTCATAAAATCAATTTCAGAATGCCGCCCTTTATGAACATCCTGAGCCATGGAAGCCAACCAGTTTACCGCACCACCACGGGATGCCATGTAATCGTCTAACTCTTCAAAGACATCACCCTTGTCTGCATCGGCCCAGAATTCCGCAGGCTTCCCCCCGATTTCTACCACTTTCAGTCCTTGAGCTAACCCTACTTTAGCTCCTTCCTTCGCAAGGTTAATTCTGATTCTCCTGCACTCAACATTATCTGCCATATCTTGAGAGCCCAAAGTAGACATCGCTGAAATTGCATTTCCCATGCCATTTTGGCAAAGTTTCGCCCACCTTTCACCTGGTAGATTATCACTAGTATAAGCCGCATCTATCAGATCCAACTTATCCGCTATCATTTGGGATCGTGAGGTCACCGGCCCACTCAACTCCGCTACTCTGAATACCGTATGTCCATGGTCTCTTCCTGGTTCTCCTCCCCTGTTGACATGCCCAGGTTCCCACAAGGCTACTTCAATATGTGAAGCAATACAGCCGATTTCTTTGTCATTCCCCACAATGCTCCCTATGACTGGATCGTTCCAACAATTCTGGATAGAAACGAAAAAGCCATCCGGTTTCACGTAGCGTTTAATAAAATGAGTGGCCCATTCAGTATCGTAAGATTTTACGGTAATGAAAGCATAGTCAAATAATTCGGTGATCCCTTGAGCATCTGTCAAATGCATTGCATTTACTGGAACTGTGAAATCTCCCTGGCTGCCACTTGCCCGAAGACCTTTGGCTCTCATGGTTTCAACGTGTTCTGGCCACATATCGATAAAGGTAATATCTTCTCCAGCTTGTACCAGAAAAGCTCCAACATAGCTGCCGACCGCACCTGGTCCCATTATAGCTATTTTGTCTGCCACCTTATGACCTCCTTAAGGATCCTTAGATAATGGCTTTGATCAAAGCATTAGTCATATATTGAATATTGCAAAACGTCTATGTCTACAATTTAACGAGGCGCGCATCATTAATCTGAGGTAGATTATTAATCTGCGCTAATACATCCTGTGGTATGGGATCATCTAGTCCTAAAACCATCATTGCCTTACCTCGGGGACTGAGCCGTCCAACTTCCATGAAACTGATATTAATATTGTTTTGCCCCGCTACAGTACCAACAGCTCCAATAGAACCCGGATGATCCGGATTATCTACGAACAATAAATACGGTACAGAAGGGATCACATCCAACCAATAATCGTTTACCTTGACCAAATGTGGTTCCTCTCTTAGAGATGTCCCAGATACAGTTATACTCTCGCCAGTGGTGTTTAACGTTGCAGTTATTAAGCTAGAATATTCTAGCGAAGCTGTGTTTTTTTGTTCAGTAATATTCAACCCACGCTGCTTAGCCAACATAGGGGCGTTAATCAAATTCACTGCCTCCGAACTAGTCGGAGACAATAAACCCTCAAGCACAGCTGATTGAAGCATCATAGTATCGTGCTCCGCAATCTCTCCCTCGTAGTTAATAGTTACACCAACAAACTGGCCTTCAGCTAAATTAGTAAGTAATTTCCCTAACAGAACACCCACCGGGATATAAGGCCCCAAGATTTGGTGTACCTCAGGTGACAAGACAGGACCATTTACGGTATTTCTTGCTGGCTTCCCATTGAGAACATTTAAAACCTGCTCGGCGGCTTCTATGGCTACTTCTCTTTGGGCTTCTTCAGTAGATGCACCTAAATGCGGGGTGGCAATCACTTTCGGATGATTTATGATCTGAGAATCCGGGTCCGGGGGCTCTTTAATAAACACGTCTAGAGCAACTGCGGATAACCGATCGGAATCCAATGCTTCTAACAGCGCATTTTCATCAATCAATTCCCCACGAGCGACATTGATCAATCTAGCTCCTGGTTTTAACAGATTAAACTCATCATGACTCAGCAGGTTTGTAGTAGTAGGAGTTAACGGAGTATGCAAAGTGATAAAATCTGAATTACTAAGCAACTCCGCTAATGGCATTAGTTCCACACCCATACGGTTCGCATAATCCGGAGTAACGAACGGATCAAATCCCACTAATCTCATGCCAAAACTTTGAGCTCTTCGGCATACCTCCGAACCAACTCTACCCAACCCAATAACACCTAAAACCTTGTTGCGAACCTCGATGCCCATAAAGGCACTTCGCCTCCACTCCCCCTGTTTAACCGATTGGACTGCCTGCGGGACATTCCTGGCTAAAGCTAGCATCAGGGCCACAGTATGCTCTGCAGCAGCAACGGTATTTCCGATGGGAGCATTTACGACGGCTATACCGGCATTGGTAGCAGCTTCCAAATTTATGTTATCCACACCTATACCGGCGCGTGCAATCACCATCAGGTTCTTAGCAGCTTCCACAACTTCCGGCGTAACCTTGGTTTCGCTTCTGACTACAAGAGCATCATAGGAACTTATAACTTCAAGTAATTCCGCTGGCTTCAGGCCATGCTTGACATCCACATCTGCTCCTGAACCCAACAATTCAACTCCTTCCGCGGCGATGGGGTCGGCAACCAACACTCGAGGCATATCTTTCCACCTTGTTAGAGAATATCTTCCCAGCAAATCTGGGTCCAGATTCCTGAATTGATCTACCATTCTAACGTTAATTTCCATATGACACCACCCGGACAGGGTGTTAGTATTAAAAACGTAATATACCTTGTATATGAGTGTTAACTGGACTCTGTTAGGTGAATCTAAGGTCAATTAACATTCCTTCAAAGCAATCCCGGATTGATTACAAACGTTAGGCAGAGTAGAGGAGCATCATAAATGGCAACAAATTTTAATGAAGAATTTGTCCAAATAGGCAATGCCAAACTTCATATGTTAAAAGGTGGTAGTGGAGACCCCCTACTTTTGCTCCACGGCGCCGGAGGAAACCGCGGCTGCCTAAGCTATGTCCGAGCATTATCTGAGCAATACACGGTATACCTTCCAACCCATCCGGGCTTCGGACTCTCAGATCGGCCCGAATGGATACAGAATATCCACGATCTAGCCTGTTTCTATACCTGGTTTCAAGAGGAACTTGATATCGAACGGATAAGATGCATTGGATTTTCAATGGGTGGATGGCTAGCAGCCGAAATGGCAGCAATCAGCCGCCATTCGTTCAGCAGATTAATGTTAGTAGATGCAGTAGGTATTAAACCCAAGAAGGGGGAAATTAAAGACATATTTATTATCACACCAGAAGAACTCGCCGGGTTAAGCTTTTACGACACCAGTCAAACCCCAGAATACGATGCGATTTACAATAGTTCACCTACTCCCGAAGATAGAAACCTGACCGAACGAGATCGAGAAATGGCGGTAAGAATCTGCTGGAAGCCTTATATGCATTCCCCACGGTTGCCCCACATGTTGGGGAGAGTATCCATCCCGACAGCCATCATTTGGGGGAAGGAGGACCAACTAGTTCCTCTCGAATGCGGCGAGCTATATCAACAAGTAATCTCTGGATCTACACTTACAATAATTGAAAATTGCGGTCACTCCCCTCAAATCGAAAAACCGGATGAATTCGTAGACACAGCCTTAAGATTCCTGCGATAAATTAGATAATTTCTAAAACTACACCGCTTTATAATTTTAGCCCGTGAAGAATAGAGATAAAGGAGCGGGCACATTACCTAGAATGGACAGGGGATAGCCAACTCTGCGCAAGTATCATGGAACCAATCAACTACCTCAGGATGAAGAGGTATCCCTTCAGCTCGACGTATAATCTCCATCTCAGCTTCAGGTTGGCCTGCAACCAACACCCTGTCATGACCTGGGGCTGGAGGCGTATTCTTCATCATAATTAACCATTCATCCATCTGTTCTTTAAAATGTTCAGGCTCATCGAACCCAGCTATATTATAGGCGGCTACATAGTGCCCGAAATTGGGCCTACCTGGGCTTGCGCCATATCCAAATCCCGTTAAAACTCCTGCCAAGATATCTACCATGCAGCTAAGTCCATAACCCTTATGTGAACCTAGTTCTCTGGTGCTTCCGAGCGTTAACAATGTGTAGCCATCTGTAGGAGCATCAATTTCCTCCATGATCGGGGTGCCATTCTCATCAGCTAACCATCCGGGTTCCAATTTGACGCCTAGCCTGCTAGCTATACCAATCTTATTACCTGCTACTGTGCTAGTCGCTGCATCAAATACGAATGGAGCCTCATTCCTAGACGGCACTGCTATAGCAATAGGATTAGTTCCAAGACGAGGTTCTGCGCCATATGTAGGTACAACCGATGGGGGACAACTAGTCATACAAACCCCAATCATGTCATGCTCTAAAGCCATCATCGCATGATAAGAGGCCATTCCTAAATGCCTGGCATTACCAACCGTAACCATTCCTACCCCAACCTCTCTTGCTTTCCGAATGGCTATCTCCATGGCTTTGGGGGTGGTAATAATACCTAACCCTCGATCAGAATCAATATTAGCTGTGCTTGGTGTTTCGCGAATTATTTTGATTTCAGGATGAGGATTGATTTGCCCACTCGTATATCCATTGACATAACTCCGCAGCATGTTGGAAACACCGTGGCTATCGACCCCACGGAGATCAGCTAAAACTAAAACATCCGCTCCCAGGACAGCATCATCTGCCGGCACACCCATTTTCTGCAGGACGGCTGAAACTGTAGCTTTCAGATCATCACCGGAAACCATGGTAGCATCATCTTGTTGGACTCGAAATTGTGGAAGCACGATATGTCTCCTGCCTAAATTTTTATCCTGTCATCAAACATGAAAGTAAAGGAAAGTTGAGTATTCAACTCGAAATGCAGTATAACATCAGGTAGGGTTACCTTCCATGTATTCAAAAATCCACGTGTTAAAAACCTCCGCTTTTACCTACCATTTAGTTG
>CAJXEF010000140.1 GCA_913052545.1 uncultured Chloroflexota bacterium | reverse complement strand
TTCCGTAGACAGCCGGTAATATTGCCAACCTTTGGCCGTGGGTGACTAATGGTACTCCAGCTCGTGCTGCAGCGGCCATTACCGATGAGACGCCAGGGATTATCTCGACTGGTATTTCCGGATATCCTGATTTTATACCATCTAAGACATAAGAAAATGTGCTAAAAAGCATGGGATCGCCTTCTGTAATAAACGCGACGTCATCACCGTTCAGCAGTTCTTGGGCTATTCGCTCGGACGCGTCCCTCCAGACTTGTGCTGCTCCGTCAGCGTCATCGGTTGGAAACGTAATTGGTATAACTCGTTGGATATCTAAGTCTATAAATTGACTTGCTATAGAATAAGCGAAACTGTCCCTACTGGTTTCTGACTGCGGGACAAAAACAATCGAAACTTCTTTTAGGACTCTTTGAGCTTTTAGGGTTAATAACTCCGGATCACCAGGCCCCACCCCAATACCGTAAAAAATGCCACTTTGGGTTTCAAGATTTCTATTACTCACCAAGATATTCCTTTTGTGTGCCGGATATTATGAAAACAGGATTCAAACTTTCAAGGCGTACCCCACCGCTTTTCATTTCTTTGCCGCGTGATATGTTCGCCATTACCATATCTGGCCCGAAACCAAAAGTTTTTAACTCGTTATAAAACTCTTGGCTGTGTTCTAAAATCGCGAAGTTGGCGACTATTCTACCTCCGGGCTTCAAGCGCAGTACTACTTCTTTCAGAATCTCATATAGATGACCTCCGCTGCCCCCTATGAAAACTGAATCGGGACTAGGTAGATCCCTAAGTGCATCGGGCGCATCTCCCGCTACAATCTCGATATTTCCCATACCGAACTTTTGAACATTCATTTCAAGCAAATTTATATTGTCGAGGTCCTTTTCGACGGAGAAAACCTTTCCTCTAAGAACTATAAAGCCTGCTTCTATGGAGATTGACCCAGTCCCAGCTCCAATGTCCCACACTATATTGTCGGGACCTAATCCCAAAGAATAAATGCTGATTGCTCTTACTTCACGTTTTGTAATTTGACCGTCTAGCGGCTTACGTTGGGCAAAATCTGAATCTGGCAGACCTAAAGTCCTTTGCGTGTTAATTGAGATTTTACCGGGAAGGCTGAAGTTTTTCGGTGAGGAAGGTATGGATATCACCTCAGGTTTTTTATTTCTGTCTCGTTATTCATTTAAATAGGAGTTTTAAATAACTTTGGCTTGTCAGACTAGTGGGATACCGTCTTTTGAAGTAGAGGCATGCCCGAGCAAGGTTCCATCGAAATCAAAGCACATAGTATCGATTATCAATGCGTTAGCGTCGTCCCCTAGTAGTTTTTGGCTTTCATAACAAACTAATTGGCACATCATTGGAAAAACTGAAATGAGATTGTTGGCTTGAGCGATTTCTTGGAAGTGTCTTGCGCTACTGGCTCCACGGATTTCTTCTTGTATAAGTTCGTCTGCTCCACATTGGGCAGCTAGATCAGCTAGATAGTTGGTATCGACCCGGTTGCCGGCAACGTGGGTAACAAAATACCCCATGGCCATTTTAGATAATTTCCCGACCATTCCTACTTGGGTAGCCCGTTTAACACCCCGCATAACGCTCCGTTTGAGAGCGGCTCCGCTAAAAATACCCGCTTCGATATATGCCATGTCAGGCAAATCTAGGTGGTGGCGAGCAAATTCTTCGCTACGAGTACCAGTAGATAGTACAAGATGATCCAGGTGGTTAGTTGCCGCGACATCAATGGCCAAGTGAACACTGGCACGCCACGAAGCCGTAGAAAATGGTTGAACTACTCCGGTGCTGCCAAGAATTGATATACCCCCTAATACCCCTAGACGTGCATTGGTAGTTTTCTGCGCTATTTGTTCACCTGTCGGTACCGATATTTCGCACGTGACACTCGTTGTGACATCCAAACCGTTATTATCTAAAACCTCGGCAATAGATTGTTCTATCATGCGCCGGGGTACACGGGTTACTGCGGGTTCTCCAACGGGTATCCCAGTTCCTGGCCTGGTTACTTCTCCGACGCCTGACCCGCGTACCAACTTAACCCCGTCTCTACCGTCTTCATTACTTGAAACTGTCACGCAGATCTCAGCACCGTGTGTCGCGTCCGGATCATCTCCTCCGTCCTTGATTACTGAGGCTAAGACCTCGTTGTCGGTTATCCACTGACAACGGTTTACTTTAAGTGTTGCATGTTCGCCTACAGGTAGATGAATTGTAACTTGTTCGGGAGGTTCTTTTGTTAACAGGCATAATAAAGCAGCTTTTGCTGCGGCAGCAGCGCAAGAGCCGGTAGTATATCCTGTTCGCAGACCTTTTTTGTTAACTGTTTGTCTGCTGTAGTCGCTTTCTTGTCTATTATCATTTAAAGGCATGATTATTTTTCAAAGGCGATGGTAGTGCGTATCATTGTGCCCACACTTCTCGAATTCGGTCGGCCGCCACGGAGACTAATCGGTCATCCACACCTAATGGGGGAGTAACCGTTATAGGTATATCAGGGTATTGAGTACGAAGTTTCTCTAGTCCACCGATTACATTTCGTTGCAAAATTAAACCCGGGAAAAAAAGGTAAGGTACACACATTATAGAACCCACGTTCCGTTTGTCTATAAGGATTGCTGCTGCTGCATCCATGGTGGGGTCCCCATAATGGGATTGTGCTATCGACACAGCATAGCTTTTCCCTAGTTTATTTTCTACTATTTCGCCAAGATCTACCATCCATGAACAATCGTCGTATTGTGTCTTAGTGCCGGCCTTTACTAATAATACTCCAGTTGGATTGGACTCAGAAGGAGTGTTAATACGAGAAGCTTCTAGACTTTGGACCCGATCAATAACGAGGTTAGCAAGTCTTTCATCCGACCCAAACCCATCTGAAAGGAATATATCCGCTCCCGGAGCTTGGGTTTTTAGATCTTCTAAGACCTCGTCTAATTCTAATGTGGCGTGTTTGCCGTGTCCTAACAGATATGGCATGATGATCAGCTTCTTAAACCCTTGGTTAGTAAGTATACGAACTGCCTCATCCGGATGAGGTTCTATAAATTCGAGGCATGAAAGGACAACTTCTGCTTTGTCTTTACCTAGTTCATCTCCTAATAGGGATACTGCATCTCTAAGTCCTTGAGGTGTACTTGGGCAGTTTCTGCACCAAAATGGAGTGGTTGGGCTTAAATTCCCCTCGGTTTCCCAAGCGCAAGAGCATTCGGCGGAGCTAGTTCCTCTTTGGCTTCCGTGACAAAGGAGTATCACCCCCCAGCGCTCATTTGGATCCATGGATGAGGAAGACTGTACTAAATCGGATGGCTCATGGATTCGGTTGTTAGTCACAGGGCCTCCTGATGGGATTTCATTAAATCGAGTAGGGCATTAACTGTTGCAGCAGCAGCAGAGCTGCCCCCTCTTCTACCAAGGATCGAAATATATGGTGTAGATCTTTTAGTCAGTTCTTCCTTTGATTCAGGGCAAGCTACGAAACCCACTGGCATGCCTATAATTAATGCGGGCTTGGGGATATCCTCGTTATCAATCATATCTAATAATGCGAGTAGAGCGGTCGGGGCATTTCCAATCGCTACAACAGAATCACCGATATAGGGTGCTAGTTCCCTCAAACTGGCTACTGATCGGGTTGTTCCTTCTCTCAACGCTCTGTCTGCTACTTCTTGTGTATCTATAACACATCGCGTCTGCAACCCAGCATTCTTTAATGACAACTTTGAGATACCCATCTCTACCATTCGTACGTCAGTAATAATATCCTTTCCGCATTTCAATGCTCCAAGACCAGCGGATATAGCCTTAGGGCTGAACCTAACATCGTGAGATATACCAGGGTCTCCTTCAGCGCGAACGATGCGACAAAGGACATAATGCTCTTCGGAACCAAGCGATAAATCTTTCGGGAGACAAGCTTGAACCATTTTCAGGCTTTCCCGATCTATCTCATCAGGCAGTAATGCGTATTTATCTACTAAAGACATTCCTAGTGCAACTCCTTTGGACGGGTAGATAAGTTGGCTTATAAATTAAAAGCCCCTGGCCACAGTAAGCCAGGGGGTAGTCGTCCAGGTTTGCGTATTTGGATATCAAAGCTAGTAAAATATTGCATAGATCCCGTTGCCGCAAGATCATATCCAAATTCACCCGGGCAGGTCTCCTGACTCACGGATCATAGCTGGTCCTACACCTTCCCGCTAGATATCTCTAGCAGTGGTTATAATGTTGGCCAACTCCCCGTACACAGTGGCGCAACCGTGACGGAATCACACCGTCTTCCCTATTAAGCCTTACAGTACCAGGGGATTCCATTTCGTTTTAAAGGTACTCTTTCTATACTCGAACAATATATAGGAGGGCTATTGTATTGTCAACGAATCCAGCTTAGCTATAGTGTAGAGCTCGGAGTCGGTTGATGATAATCTGACCCAATCCCATTATACTAATACGGGTTGCTAATTTCGCTTTAAAAGTTCTGAGGGAAATAATAAATCATGGATCAATTGATTTTGCCCCCGGTTCGGAATGTTGATGGCACGATTCAGTTGCCAGGTTCAAAGAGCCTATCCAACAGAGTTCTACTTCTAGCTGCTTTTGCTAGGGGAGATACAGAAGTGCATAATCTGCTTGAGAGTGATGATACAAAGCATATGATTGACTCTTTGAGAAACCTGGGGACCAGCCTTGTATTGTCTGATGATGGTACTACATGTAATGTCACCGGCATAGGTGGGCCATTTCCTTTCGATCACGCAGACCTCTATCTGGGTGCTTCCGGTACTGATATCAGGCTTCTTTGTTCGGCAGTCTGTTTAGGTGACGGCATTTTCTCTTTAACCGGTGAACCGAGGATGTTTGAGCGGCCGATTAGGGATCTTGTCGAGCCGCTGACAGGATTGGGGGCTGAGTTTGAATACTTGGGAAATGAAGGATACCCACCCTTAAGAATTAAAGCATCAGGTCTCAAGGGTAATCAGTCATATGTCCGAGGTAACATATCGAGTCAGTATTTAACTAGTTTACTAGTTTCAGCTCCGATGATGCTTAAGGAATTCAGTATTAATGTGGAGGGTGAATTAGTTTCTAAACCATATATCGACATGACAGTCGAAATGATTAGAAGGTTTGGGATTGATGTTATAAACGATCAATACAAAGTGTTCAGGATACCTAAGTCTAATGGGTATGAATCTCCAGGCAAGGCATTGGTAGAAGGCGACGCATCTTCAGCTACCTATTTCCTTTCTGCAGCAGCTATCAAAGGTGGGACCGTTAGGGTTAATGGCGTGGGAGTAGACAGCGTACAGGGGGATATCGAACATGCCGTGGTGTTAGAAAAGATGGGGGCGACAGTCAGGTGGGGTCCCGATTGGATAGAAGTATCGGGAGCACCTCTTCATGGAATAGATATAGACCTCAATCATATGCCTGATGCAGCAATGACGGTGGCTGCTACAGCGTTATTCGCCGAAGGGAAAACTACTATCAGGAATATTTACAATTGGAGAATTAAAGAGACCGATAGACTGTCAGCGATGGCTACGGAATTAAAGAAAGTCGGCGCCGAAGTGGTGGAAGGAGAGGATTACTTGGAAATCGTTCCACCTGACCAAATATTG
>CAJXEF010000139.1 GCA_913052545.1 uncultured Chloroflexota bacterium | reverse complement strand
GCAAAATCTACTACAGTGGATAACTATCCGTTTTTCATTTATAACCTGTAATTAATCGTGGATAAATACCTCTTTTCGCGTGTCTTACCTCAGAGAATTCAGCTTAATTCCAATACAAATTCTCCATGCTTTTTTTATCAACCCAATCAATAGTGTTTTCCACAATCCGAGTTTAGTTACCCATGGTAGAATAATAGTCATCAACTAAACGACAGACAGGGCGCAATACAAGTTATCAACTAATCCAGTGTATTATTATTACTATTAAAATATAAATTTATATGATTGATACTGTTAGATTAAATATTAAGGGTGGAGATGGTGGAAATGGGTGTATAAGTTTCCTAAGAGAGAAATTTAGGCCTAAAGGAGGGCCTAATGGCGGTGATGGTGGCGACGGAGGAAGTGTTTATATTATAGGAGATGATTCGTTCAATACTTTATTGCATTTAAAATTCAATAGCACCATTTACGCAGATCGTGGGGTTCATGGTAAAGGAAAAAATCAACGTGGTGGAAATGGAGAAGATACAGAAATTCGTGTTCCACTAGGAACTGTAGTTAGCAAACGGAATTCCGGTGGATCCACTGATATCCTAGCCGATATTATAGATGATAACCCTTATTTGGTAGCTGTTGGAGGTAAAGGAGGTTGGGGTAATACCAGATTCGCCACCTCAACTAACCAAGAGCCATTATTATCTCAGAAAGGTGAGTCAGGCGAATCTGTTGTTCTTTTATTAGAACTAAAATTACTTGCAGATGTCGGGTTATTAGCTAAACCAAATGCCGGTAAGTCAACCTTAATATCTCGTTGCTCGGCTGCTCGACCTAAGATAGCTGATTACCCGTTTACCACTATTGAACCGGTTCTTGGAGTAGTAGGGGTACACGATGCCAGTTTTGTGATGATGGAGGTTCCGGGGCTCATTGAGGGTGCCCATGATGGGGTGGGACTTGGAGATCAATTCTTGAGACACGCTGAACGAGCTAGAGTATATATTCATTTATTAGATGGCCTTTCCGATGATCCTATAGCTGATTACCTGATGATAAATGAAGAGTTAAGGCAATTTAGCCCGGATCTGGCTCAGAAACCTCAGATCCTAGCAGTAAATAAAATAGATGTAACAGAAGTTCACCAAAAAAGATATGAGATAGAAAGATTGTTAGGTCAAGTGACGGACGGAAAGCCTTCTGTTTTTTTTATATCGGCTGTGACTGGAGAAGGAATCGAGGAACTTTTGTCACACACACTATTAAATATAGAGGAAACAAAAAGGTTTGAAAGTACGCAAAAAGAATCAGTACCCGACGATGACCTAATGCCCGTGTTCAAGGCACCACGTAGGCCAATTAAACCTACTACCATAACTCAAGACAATGGAATGTTTATTGTTCAATCAGAGCACTTAGAACGCCTTACTGCAACATCTGATACGAGAGATTATAGGGTTGTCCTCCAGCTATGGAGGGAAATGACTAGAATGGGACTCGCGATCCGGTTAGAAGAAGCAGGTATTGAGCCAGGGGACACTATACGCATAGGCACAACAGAGATGGAGTGGTTTTGATATGCGTATAGGTATACTTGGTGGAACATTTGACCCTGTCCACATTGGACATTTAGTGCTAGCAGAAGAAGCTCTTAGTAAGCTGAAGCTGGATCAAATTTGGTTTATTCCTACGGGAAAACCTTGGCTTAAAGAAAGCCTAGAAATAACAGATGGATTCAATAGGCTTGAGATGGTTAAGATCGCCACTAAGTCCAATCCACGCTTTGTAGCATCATCAATAGAAATTGATAGGTCTGGACCGACTTATACGATCGATACCCTCAGGTACTTGAAGGATAAACTGGGAACTGAAACTAGCATTTATTTTATTCTCGGGCTTGACACTCTAGCTAATTTCCACAGATGGAATCGACCAGAAGAGATTCTAGATCTCTGTGAATTTGTGGTTTCAAATAGACCAGGCTTTGGAAATACAAAAATCTTGGATGAACAGTTGGAGAGATTTGAAAGTATAGGGAGCATAACTACGTTGCTCAATATCCCCATGCTAGATATTAGTGGTACCAATTTAAGAGAAATGATCCGCCAGGGGTTGTCTATCAAATATAGGGTTCCTGATGGTGTGGAAGAATATATCTACTCTAACGGATTATACGGAGCTGATGAGCAACAAGCACCGGTTACTCATCATTCCGTTGTCCAAAGACTACTTGAGTTGGCGGTTGAGCTGGGAGCGCTTAAATATGGTGAATTCACCTTATCTTCAGGGAAGAAAAGCAGTTATTATTTTGATGGCAGATTATTGAGTTTGAATCCAGAAGGAGCCAATTTGATCGGTAAATCTTTGCTTCCATTGATACACAAATCATCGGTTGAAGCAATCGGCGGACCTACCTTAGCGGCTGATCCGATAGTAACGGCGGTGTCGTTGGCAAGCTACGCCCAGGGTGAAGGTATTCCGGGTTTTATAGTTCGGAAAGAAACCAAAGAGCATGGTACAGCACAATTGATCGAAGGACATATTAAGCCTGGAAGTAAAGTTGCAATAGTGGATGATACTTGTACTACTGGTGGTTCCCTATTCCATGCTATTCAAGCAGCAGAATCCTACGGTTGTGAGGTTGTGAAAGTGATAGCAGTTTTGGATCGTCGAGAAGGTGGCACAGAAGAACTGATCCGGAGAGGATATGATTTTGTCTCTTTGATGGCCGCTAACCCCGAAGGCCAGATCGAGGTTATTAATTGACGACTTCAGCTAGGATATTCTTCCTCTGAGCCGAATAGTTGCGGCAACCCTGTGATCTCAGCTTCACCTAACTCATATCCGTCTATTTGAAATCTCGTCCCGACCTCGGCGTTAGCAGTATTAATGTATCCAAGACCGACTAGCTTGTTGTTAGAGGGATTGAGGGCAACAGAAGTCAGTTTCCCTGCAAATTTCCCATTATATATAAGTTCGGTACCCTCAGGTATCTGGCCATCTCCTTGAATGAGTAGAGTAACTAAATGCTTCTGGATTTTTTTATAAGAGTCGAGCCGAGCTATCACTTCTTGCCCTATATAACAGCCTTTGTGGAAGTCAATAGATCCAATTAAACCTGTTTCTAGGGGATTGTAAGATTCACCCATTTCTTGGCTATACCTAGGGATGGCTCGTTCAACCCTGAAAGATTCGTAGGCATCTAACCCCATAGGTTGGAAGTTTCCTGATTCTATGAGGTTTGCCCATATCTTGTCTAACTGTTCTGGTTCGAGGAGTAAATCAATTGTTTCGACATCTCCAAGCGGCTTTTTGATGATACGCACAAACTCGTCTGCTAGTGTAACAAGTTGTGTGCAATATGGCTGTAGGCTGCACACATCTGATTCTACTAGGCTATCTAGCTTTAAAATGCAATTTGGACCTATCAGAGTAAGCATCACAGTAGCTGATGTTATATCTTCAATCTCGATCTCTTCCATAATGGTGTATTTATCCAACCAGGTGATCACATTCTGCTGTTCACCAGGACTAGTTAGGATCAGTATGTTGTCCTCGGTGTTGCTTACATAGATAAGATCTAAGATTCGCCCCCGATCAGTGGTCAATATGGTGGGCACACATCGACCTTGACCTAAGTTTATGACTTGATTGGTCGACATTCTGTTTAAAAAATCGAGGGTATCGGGACCTGTTGCTTTAAGCCGTCCAATATATGAGGAATCATGTATTACCGCGTCATTTTGTGCGGCCAGAAATTCTGTTTTCGGATCGGAATAATAATCAGGAATTAGCCACCCATAATGATTTGTTAGGTTTTTCTCTTTTGGATATCGACAATTATTCTGGGTCATTATGGTCTCCTATTGACTAATCCCTAGGTAATTAAAAAACGGTGCCCATACAGGGCACCGTTTTTAATTGTTGCAATCCAATTTTATACGCTGAAAGATGTTCCACAGCCGCAAGCTTTTTTAGCATTAGGGTTTTCAAAAACGAATCCTTTGCCATTCAATCCATCTGAGAAGTCTAGTACCGTTCCGACTAGGTAGATGTAGCTTTTCTTGTCTACCATCACTTTGACACCGAATTGCTCCACTACTTTATCACTTTCACGTTCTTCGTTGGTAATATCTAGATCATAGGTCATCCCCGAGCATCCCCCACCTTTAACGGCGACACGGAGACCGAAGTTATCGGTTACACCATCTTTGGTGGCGAAATACTTAATTTTATCAGCGGCTTTTTCGGTGATTTCGACGCCGAGTTCGACTCCATCCATGGTTATCGACATTGAGTCCTCCTCAGATTAGTGCACACTATAATCAAATGCACCATAACTCAGCTAATTCTACTGGTGGTTTATCATTATAGTCAAGACGGCTAGGATGTGATTGATTCAGTATTACAGCTTATCTATAGTTAAGATAGGGTCCATCTGCTATACTCGCAGCTAATATCTTGCAGTATCAAAGAGGGTAGGAGACTGACAAGTGACTTCGACGAAAAGAGATCCCATTCTAGTAGTTATCCAATTGACTGGAGGGAATGATTCTTTAAATACACTTATTCCTTATGGTGACTCACTGTATTACGAAAATCGTAATACAGTGGCCGTTCCTCGGGAAGAGGTGATCGCTATCGACGGTAATTATGGATTCAACCCTGCGATGCAACCTATCAAAGATTTATATGATGAAGGTAAAGTAGCTTTGATCCAAGGGATTGGATACCCGAATCCTAATCGATCTCATTTCAGGTCTATGGACATTTGGCATACCTGCGAACCAGACAAGCAAGGACCCGAAGGTTGGCTCGGGCGCGTTATTCGGGATATAGATCCTCATGGAGAGAATGTGCTTACCGGCGTTAATTTTGGTAGAGGACTCCCACGCGCTTTGGCGGTTCCTGGGGTACCGGTAGCATCCGTTGCCGTACTCGAGACTTATGGTGTGCTTACAGGTATTTCTGAAGAACCGGATCGAACGGATGCGCTTGATGTGTTTGCGCGTATGTACGCTCCTACAATAGGGTCTGGCCCAGTGATGGATTACCTAGGTCAGACGGGTTTGGATGCTCTTAAGGGAGCTGATATATTAAAGACTGCTCCTGATAGATATGTCTCTTCCATAGAATATGCTGATAATGCAATCAGTAAAAACCTTCAAGGTATCTCTAAAGTCTTAAATGCTAATCTTGGAACTCGAATCTTCTATACTCAACACGGTGGTTATGATACACATGCTAATCAAGGGCCGGTTCATCCTAAACTTTGGACTGAGCTTTCACAGGCGATTTCAGATTTCTATGCAGATTTGGTTGAGCATGAAGTATCTGAGGATGTGTTGATGTTTGTGTTTACCGAATTTGGCAGACGGGTGAAGGATAATGGTTCTGGAACCGATCACGGATCCGGCGGTCTAGCCTTTGCTATTGGAGATCCGGTCAAGGGCGGGATGTACAGTGAGTATCCTTCGCTTAAAGAAAGTAACCTGCTCGAGGGAGACTTACAATTTAACGTCGATTACCGTGGAGTTTATGGATCAATGGTTGAAAATTGGCTACAACTCGATCCGATCACTGTTGTGGGAGGTAACTTCGAGCAACTGGATTTTGTGAGATAGAACTTAATTAATAAAAGCACCAAAAAGGGAGCTGATACCAGCTCCCTTTTTGGTGCTTTTATT
>CAJXEF010000138.1 GCA_913052545.1 uncultured Chloroflexota bacterium | reverse complement strand
TAACGCAGATTCAATCAACTTTCGGTTATGGGTTACATCGCACGCTATGGGAGCAACATGCAAGAACGCTATCCTGACCTTACCCATCTCTTTACTCTCAATACAAATTTCGGCTTCTTCAATCATTGCCTGATTATTATAGCATCGCCGAGATTTAAGGTCCTCTTGACTCGAACCAGATCTGAGTATCAAAATAGTAACCATAAATATCAGCGGATCTACGGATCTTTCTGAACCTAGTTTTGCCCGGTGGTGTAGCGGTAGCACGTCAGCCTTTGGAGCTGTAAGCCCTGGTTCGAATCCTGGCCGGGCAGCCACGATTGTTCTCTCTTGGTATACTTATTCAACACTCTATGAAATCTTTGCAGGTGTTCCGTGCCACTAATCAATAACGAGCAATGATTTCAAAATGTTGATATTTTAGGATATCGTTTAATGTATGCTCTCATATTGTCCGGCGGTATGGGTGAAAGGTTACGGCCATTAACTAACGAAATACCTAAACCTATGGCACCAGTGAATGGCAAACCAATTCTTTGGCATCAAATTCAATGGCTGAAACTTGCAGGAGTAACTGACGTAATATTCCTTGCAGGTTACCGTTGGGAAACTATTAAAGAATACTTTGGTGACGGGAGAGATTTCGAGATCAATACTCACTACAGTATAGAAGATTCCCCTTTAGGCCGCGGCGGAGCCATTCGGAAAGGATTGGACATGGTACCGAGAGACCAGAGTCTGGTTTTCGTGCTTAACGGAGATACCATTACATCAGAAAACCCTAATACCCTCCTAGTCGATTTTAAGCGGCGCATAACCGAAAACGATAGCCATATGGCGACTATCATGCTAGTCCCTATGATTAGCCCATATGGGTTAGTAGATATCAATTCTGATAATCGGGTCACCGGGTTTAGAGAAAAAGTCGAAATACCCTACTGGATTAATGCAGGAATCTACATTTTCAATAGGAACATAATAAATGTCCTACCGTCGTTGGGGGATCATGAAACTGAAACTTTTCCTGACCTATCAAAATCTAACCAAATCTCAGCGATACTTTCACGAGAATATTGGAGAGGAATCGATTCGCTAAAAGACCTACGGGAGGCAGAGGATTTCGTTACCTCTAAGATGTAATGATCTGCGACGCCCAATTTTAAGCGACCGAATCGAATTGTATGTTAAATAAAATTGCTAAATTCTGAAACTTTAAAACTGATTGCCGATGAAACATCGCGAATTAGAAACAATATAGGGAAGGTGTTAGTTGGCAAAGAAGACCAAGTGGAGATCATACTAGCTGCTATCCTCAGCAGTGGACATGTATTAGTGGAAGATGTGCCTGGAATTGGTAAAACACTCCTCGCACGATCTATAGCTAACTCCTTAGACTGTACGTTTAAACGGATACAATGTACACCAGATCTACTACCTTCCGATATAACTGGGATACATTATTACGACCAACGGACCGGAACCTTTGAATTTCGGCCAGGACCTATAATTTCTCAAATAGTTTTAGCAGATGAAATCAATAGAGCGACGCCACGTACACAATCAGCATTGTTAGAAGCGATGGGAGAACATCAAATAACAGTAGACGATACCACTATCCAGCTTCCTTCTCCATTTTTAGTCTTAGCCACACAAAACCCCATTGAACTAGAAGGCACATTTCCGTTGCCAGAGGCTCAATTGGACAGATTTTTAATCAGGTTGCAACTTGGATATCCGGAAGAAGAGGAGGAAGAAGAAATTCTCTCACGTTTCCAATCAGAAGATCCTATAAGTACATTAACCGCTGTTACATCTGCCAATCAGATCAGCCATTTTCAAGCCATGGTTACCCAAATCTACGTAGATCCCGTACTTCGCAATTACATCGTACGATTAGCTCGCGCCACGAGGGACCATCCTGACATCAATTTGGGTGTCAGTCCTCGAGCTACTTTAGGACTTTACCGATGCTGCCAATCTTTAGCGGCCATAAGAGCACGTGAATATGTTACCCCAGATGAAATAAAACTTTTAGCACCTTACACCTTCTCACACCGAATGATATTGAAGTCTCAAGCTAGACTGCGTGATCGCAATCCACAAGAGATAATCAGTGAGATTCTAGATAAAATAGAAGTCCCTATTTAAATTACCCGGGGCCATAATGCTTAACGACCTTTGGCTATTATTAAGTGGGTTTTTAATATTTGTTGGACTGGTGGCCAGCAAAGGATTACTAATAGTAGTCGGGGCTTTGATTATACTTATTTGGTCATCAACCAAACTGTGGGAGCGCTTCGCTTTAAGGAAAATAATACTTACCCGAAATATATCCCACAAAAGAGTTTTTATTGGAGACACGATAGATTACAACATTTCCATTTATAACGGGAAATTATTACCACTGATATGGTGTGACGTCAGTGAGACGTTCCCATCCGGTCTTACATTGCTAAATGGTCGGGTTATGGGAAGTGTGATAGAAACCCGGCGAGAGCATCACCTGAGATCATCACTACTGCCTTACGAAAAGATTAATTGGCGGTTTAAATTAGAATGCAACCAAAGGGGCTACCATCGAATTGGCCCAGCTGAATTACGAAGCGGCGATATATTCGGGTTTTCTTCGGTATCATCTAAATTCCCCGATGTTGAGGAAATACTGGTATATCCCGAAATCATCGACCTCGATGATCTAATAAAACCCTCAGAATATCCGTTGGAGGGATCCACAGGTCGAATTCCAATCTCTCAAGATATCAACAAGTTCTCAGGCCTACGGAATTATCTCGCATCAGATCCTCTAAAATTCATCAGCTGGAAACACACGGCTAAGACAGGCTCACTCCAAGTCAAGCAATATGAACCTGTAGTGGCTCTCAATGTGTTGATTGCTATGAATGGGAAGACGAACGAATACGCATGGCAAGGTGGTAATAGTGCTTCATTCGAAAGAACTGTCACACTTACCGCCTCATTAGCCAAGTGTTGTCTGGACAGAAAATATAGCGTCGGACTGATTAGCAACAGTATCGCTGCTTACTCGGGAAAATGGATTAACTTAGCAATTAGCAGTTCTAATAATCAATTCGACCTCATAATGCAGAACTTAGCTATGGTGGGTCAGTATACAATAACCACTTTGGAACAAGTTTTAGAAGCTGAACATCGATTCATCACACAAGGGACCACAGTTGCAGTAACTACTCCTTTGATATCTAACGCTTTAGCTAATGAGATCCGAGAAATCAAACACAGAGGACATCCCGTAATTATTTTTTACTCCGGTGATCTAGAACCTAGGATAAAGATAGAAGACGTTTCAATGTTTTATGTTAACAACCAATTTAAGCCAAATTCCTCCAAATGAGCCAGCAGCGGATTAACAACATCTTAATAGGCATTCAACTTTTCTTAGAAGGTTATACATATTTTATTTGCTATAACATTATTTCCCATCTGATTGGTATTCATGATGGCTCTCTACATTTTTGGATGACATTAATGACTTTAGTCTGGTCTTTTCTGTTGTCCTTTGTAGTACAAACGATAAATTTCTCTTTGAACGTGCGCGGAGTCTTAGGCCTCATCAGTGGAGGATTTTCTATACTGATTTTAGCCAGCATGCACCACAATCTCAATCCCTTTCAAGTATCCGAATTATTCAACGAAGACTGGATAAACACCGCTCAATATATCGTTAGCCTGACATTTCTTACTATTCTGTGGTGGAGGGGAGGAATGTTAGCTCGCGACGAAACCACGTTAGATAGCATAAGAAACGCTTTTCAAATAGGTATATTGATCATAACCTTTGGCCTATTAATTAGCATGTTTACAAGTTGGACAATTTCCTCATATCCATACATCCTATTCTTTTTCTCCGCTGGCTTAGCGGGGTTATCCTTAGCACGTTTCTCAGGACAACCATCAGACTACCAAATATCCTTGAAGTCCTGGCTAATCCCAATATGCTCTAGTGTAGCCATAGTAATTCTAGTTGGATTGATAATAGCTGGCTTGGGCATTTCTGGAATAGATGAGTCGCTTAGATTCCTACTTAAATTATTAGGTGGCCTAGCAGAATGGTTATTGAGACCCTTATTATTAGGATTAGGGTTCATAGCCTCCGGGCTAATCATCTTCGGAACCTGGCTCTCGAATTTATTTGGCGGTGGCAATCTAGATGGCCTAGAGTTCGCGTTAGGACATACTCAAGATTTATACGAGAGCTTAGATGAAAGTCGCGAAGACAATAGCAATCGGTTTTTAATAACGTGTTTAAAAATTGCCGCGTTATGTTCATTCGGAATAGTCTCCGGATGGTGTTTATTCAAAGTATTCCGGTTTAAAAGACACTGGTCAAACCAATCACAATCAGAAACAAGCCGTGAATCATTTCTCACTACCAAGTTGATCTCAAACGATATTAAAAGCATGCTCCATCATGTGTTAAATAAAGCGATTCCTTTGCCAAATAATCGTCGATCATATATACGTGATCCAAAAAATGCCCGAGAGGTGTACTATCAATTCTTAATTCTAACCAAGGAATTAGGGCATCCACGAAATCCCTGGCAGTCACCTAAAGAACATCAAACTAACCTCGCAGATCTATTACCTATCGAACCGGTCACCAAGATCGTGTCAGAGTTTCAAGATGTCCATTACGGTAATCCCTATTTGGAAATCTCGGATATGGACACTCTATTACATAATTGGCACATCGTGTTAAATCACATAGATACTCGCTGAGATATAGCTACAAGGGCGAAAAAACAGATTGGCGAGGTCATTTTAAAATATCAGCCAGCTTCGTAAACCTAAATTTTACTCGCATCACATCATGCCATAAGCGAATTTATCTCAACACCAAACCCAGGTCTATCAGAAGGATAAATAAATCCGTCACTAACTTCCGGCTCTCCTAACCACAAAGTATCCCTTTCAACTTTAATATGATCAGAATGGCATTCAGCCAAATCAGCCCAGGAACTGGCCGCAATTAAATGCAGTCCCCAAACCTCAGCTCCACGGTGAGGAGACACTGGTATGCCTAATCCCTCCGCCATATCTGTAATTCGCATGCCTGCCGTTAACCCGCCACACCAAGTGATATCAGGCTGCCACAAACCTAAGGACTCACTTTTAGCTAAATCCGCGAACCCAAACTGTGTAAATTCGTGCTCCCCTCCTGCAATCAACGTCGGGCTGCATATTGACCGCAGCGCGTATTGCCCGTCCCGATCATCTGGTGTCATGACATCCTCAAACCAAAAAAGTTCATAATCAGCCAACATCTTAGCCATTTTTCCCGTAACAGTAACATCCCAGGACATATATGTGTCGATCATTATCTGAGCATCTCGGCCAAATAAACTTCTCACTCTCGCGGATTTTTCGATCGCACTATCATAATCTGAATCCTCACGCCACCTGTGGGGGAATTTATGTGCTTTGAAACCCAGATCATAATACAATTCAGAATCTTGGCCGGTGGCATAAGCCTGTATTTTCTTTTTTTTCGCCCCACCTAATATCTCATATACAGGCTTGTTGGTAGATTTACCTAAAAGATCATACAAAGCCAAATCTATCCCACTGATAGCCATTATTGCCAATCCTTTCCGACCATATGGCAAAGTTTCAAAATAAAGCTGATCCCATATGCTTTGAATGTCCTCAACGGTCTCAATGTCTTTCCCAATCAAAATATTTTTCAAATGCTGATTTATTATC
>CAJXEF010000137.1 GCA_913052545.1 uncultured Chloroflexota bacterium | reverse complement strand
GTACATTAGGTCCAACAAGGTTGCTCCCCAATTCAACAATCCCCCGGGCTATCATCCCGCGGAGGTGGCGGCGAATTTGATCAGAGGCCCGCGCCCAGGAGAGGCTAACCGGCGCGATCCTAGGCTAGGAACTCAATTGGCCCGCGGCAATGTTTTCAGCGGGACTCCCGATCAGGTATTTAAACAACTGAAACATTTTTGGGAGTATTCGGGAGGATTCGGCCACCTCCTGATGATGGGCCAAGCGGGCTTCATGACCTACGATGAAACGATGCGCTCAATGGCCCTGTTCGCAAAAGAAGTCTACCCCAGGCTCAAGGAATTAACAGCGTCTTACGATGCGGAGGCCATGAAAGAACTCCGAGCGTCCCGCCCCGACGTCGAGAATATAGACGTGGGTCTATTGGAATCTGGGTTCGTCAGGTAACCCGGCGTTTTCCAAAGTAGGCTATCCAGCATACTGGATAACATTGATTAATACTGCTATTAGATCTTTGCTAAACAGACACCCATTGGTCTTATACAATTCAACCATAGGCACTTTCAACTGTTTTGCGGAGCAGAGAGCGTGAGTCCAAATCCCACCAAGCCTGCCATTTATCCCATACATAAAGGGACCTATTGATCATCAAAGAACCGCTTTGAATTATGGTCCTGATGTCATATCTCCATGCAGATCCGGAATGAACCTAGATAATCTTGTCCTAGTCTGTCAACTACTGCGAGGCGAAGGCAACCTTGATTAGATATATAAAAATATTCAGGAATTGACTGAGATCCGACTCAAGACATTATAATGCCATATGCGATTAGTTATAATAATATCCATTTTTATCTTATTCATGCTTGTTTTATCCGGTGTAGCTTGTACTAATAAACCAATTTTTACCGAAGATGAAGTTACTGAATTGATTAGGCACTGGGAACAAGGACAACTACTTAGGGCCGCCGATCAAGACAAGGTTAAAGTATCCGAGCTTAGGGATAGGATGTGCTGGCAATCCCAGACACGTTATTGGAATGATAGTGAGCCTTATATAATTAGAAACCCATTGGTAACCGCGAATTACAGCTTTAAGTCAAACCGTATGTGGCTCGTTAACGTAATTACCATTTGGGATATACCCGAGGAACATCGGGATACTGCTAGTGTGGCTTATGGATGGGTAACAGACAAGACTGATGTAGTTGACGGCAATATGAAAAGAAAATGTCTGTACAGAGTAAACGACGAAACCGGTGAGGTAAAACCAGCAGGAATAGACTAGCACTTATATTCGTAAATCCTGCCGGAGTAGAGTCGATAGGGTAGAATCCCACCAATCTCACCTCTTTCAGACATAAAACGGGGTAATAATAGTAACTCTTATTTTAGCTTTGGATAACGTTTATAATAGCATCAACATCTAAAAACGACGGATAAGTCATTGTTTGCGTTGCACCCGACCTATTCTTCAGAATTGCCAACACAGTTATATTAGGAGTCAAAACAGGAGGTTAGCAAATGGTCCAATTCGTTTACGTTTCCCTGCAAGACGAAGACAAGATTCTGATCTTTGCACTCGATTCCACCACAGGGGATCTGTCCCTGAAGTCGGAAATCGCTGCCATAGGTAGCCCGTCTGCCCTGACAGCTAATCCAGAAGGGAATATCATTTACGCCTCTCTCAGGAATAGTAATGAAATCGCTAGTTTCAGTGTGGACAGTAACACCGGCAGCCTGAGAAATATTGGTAAAATCTCTGTAGAAGCCTCGCCTACATATCTGTGTACCGACCGGCGGGGGAAATTCTTATTAGCAGCTTACTATCAAGGACGCCATGTCGGAGTACACCAAATACAAGCTGACCACTCACTAAAAGATACACCCGTCCAATGGCTGGAAACTGATATCGGAGCTCACTCTATCAACGTAGACCGCTCTAACCGGTATGCTTTTGTACCCCACATAGCCCGAATACAAGATAACGTTCTGGGACCACCACCTGAGGATTTGGGCCCTAACGTTATTTATCAGTTCAAATTCGACCCAGACAGTGGGCAACTAAGTCCGAACACTCCTTTGAGATTAGATTCTGACGGGTTCTTAGGTCCGAGACATTACTGCTATCATCCTAGCTTGGACATCGTCTACTTCTCCAACGAGCAAGGATGCAGTGTCTCCAGCTACAAATTAAACCCAGAGTCAGGGACACTGTCTCCACTACAGACTATCAGCACAGTCCCCGATGGCTTCGAAGGGAGAAATACCTGTTCACAAATACAAATCGCCGAATCTGGGACTCTACTATACGTACCTAACCGTGGGCACAACAGCATGGCCGGCTTCACAATAAACTCTGCTGGAATTCTTACCTCAGCTGGTCAAACCCCGACTGAAGCCGTACCCAGTGCATTCAGCCTGGACACCACTGGAAATTTCCTGTTCGCTGCTGGATCAGCATCTGATCGACTAGCCGCTTATAGGGTAACCTCGGATACTGGGTCTCTTGCTCTCTTAGACACCTACGACGTCGGCAAGCGCCCCATGGATGTGCTGGCTATTTCTTTCTGAAAAAGAAAGCTCTGGCATAGCTCTGTTATTTAGGACTATGAAGTTTATTGACACCAATATAATTGTCCGTGAAATTAATAGTATGACGAAACGAAACTCTCGTTATTGAAAAAGAGCGATATAAATGGCTAATCCCTTGAAGGAATTTGATTCTCAACCAGTGAGCATTCTAGCAATCCGCCCTCACCCGGACGATGAAAGCACCTCGACCGGTGGAATGCTCGCCTATTACAGCTCAAGAAATATACGAACAGGCGTCGTGATCTGTACCGGGGGTGAAGAAGGTGAGATCCACGATCCAGATCTGGATCCGGTGTCGGATAAATCACGATTGCGGGAACTCCGAACTCAAGAAGTGACGAATGCCTGTGCAATTCTGGGCGTCTCTGAGCTACGTATGCTTGGCTATCGAGACTCTGGTATGGCCGACACCCCTGCTAATCAACATGCTGAGGCATTTATGAATGTCGAACAAGTCGAAGCGACGGGAAAATTAGTCCAGATTATCCGTGAGCTCCGTCCACGTGTCATTGTGTCCGAACCGCCCGGCGGGATATATCCTCACCCGGACCACATAATGTGTCATGATATCAGCCTAGCAGCCTTCCACGCTGCTGGAGACCCGAACTCGTTTCCGAGCACCGGGCCAGCGTGGCACCCAGACAAACTGTATGGTGTCGCACAGATAGATGACGGTGCCTGGGATACACTGGCATCAAGGTTCAGTGCCGCTGGATTCGATATACATCTGAACACCCGTCGTTCGCGAGGACCAGGGCCCGAGACCGCTACCATAGCACTAGATGTTCGGTCCCATAGCGAACAACAACGCCAAGCTTTACTCGAACATCGTACTCAAATCCCACGGGACAGCCTTTTAGTCAGCCTACCTCCAGATCTACGCCAGTTGGCATTCGCAACCGCTTATTTTATTAGGCTTTCTCCTTCTTGCAACTTGGGAGAGCACGAACCAGATCTCCTATACGGACTGGATTAGTAAGCGGACGGACTCCCAAATCCCATTACCAATAACATAATATCTGAGGGTAAATTTATTTTAAGCAACCCCGAATTATGACTGTAATTGCAATACATCAGGAGACTCCTTAGGATCTATTTTGTTGGAACCTTTTCACTATCACGGAGCGAATCCCCAAATTCTTCCCATCCAGGGTACGTTTCTTGGCCCCATTTTTCGAAGTGAATTAGATCTTTAATCTCGAGTCGCTTGCGCCAACCCACCTCCTCTAAAGTAGGGCGTTTTGGGAATTCTATTGGATAGCCAAGGCATAGATAGCCGACAGGTACTATGTGTTGCGGTATGCCAAGGATCTGGCGTAGCTGCATCTGTTTTAATATACTTACCCAACCTACACCTACCCCTTCTGAACGAGCTGCAAGCCATAGATTTTGTATGGCACAACATGTGGAATATACATCGGTCTCTGGAATGGAATTACGACCTAACACTACACCACCTCTAAAAGGGTCACAGGTAACGCAGATGTTAACTGGTGATTCTAAAATACCTTCTAATTTTAATGACAGGTAATGGCTACGTTGCGGTTCGTCGTAAAATACAGCTGCCGATTCCCGTTCTCTTTCAAATAAAGCTTTTACTTTTTCTCTTACCTCAATTGACTTAATCATTATGAAATCCCACGGTTGCATAAATCCGACTGAAGGTCCTTGATGTGCTGCTTGCATAATTCTTGCAAGGGTCTCATCCGGAATAGGAACGTTCTTGAAACTCCTAATATCCCTTCTTCCCAAAATTATTTTATAAAGTGCATCTCGGTCTGCAACAGTAAAATTGTCCGCATTATTAGCTATAGTCATAATTCACTCACCCTTAAACCGTAAATAAAAACACCCCGCTCCATAGGGAAGCGGGGATTTTAACGAAATTAAATGCCCACTCGCGCTCGGAGCGTAAGACACTTATGCAGCAGGCTTCCTGACTTATGGATCTTAGTTCTAAAACGCCTTCCCACCTTACAAGGCAGTGGCCGATAAAATCCTGTTAAGAATGATCCAATTACAGTGACGGGCCCGTGCCGGAATTACACCAGCTTTCCTATTATCCCCTGACGGGGCACTACACGCTATTCTGTTTCCAATTGGGAGCATATCCTACCAATGAATAAGAGTCAAATACACGTATTCAAGGTTATGTGGCTAGCACTAATAGTTCTAGTCGAATCACTTTTTAGATGTGTATGTCATTATAGTCACGTGCGGCGTTCGTTAAGTTTTGATATAAGCGAAATTACTATTCACATTCGTACAACCTGACTTACCACTATATTGATTAGTTTCAGGTTTACACAAATTACAACTTGCAATCGTTTCATTATTTCGTATGATAACCATAACTAATGTGAATTTAGCATCAATGGTTGACCCTTTTACAACAACCGTCCTATTCTTAGAAAAATTATTTCGTTCCTTAAACTCGCGCCTATAACCTAGGATAAGGAGAGAACCTCATGAAATACGATGTCGTTATAGTGGGTGGAGGGGCAGCAGGGTCGGTATTAGCCAGCAGGTTGGCCGAAAATCCACATACCTCTGTTCTATTGTTGGAAGCTGGAGCAGATTATCCTGATCCAGCCAATCTTCCAGATGAAATTAAGTTTGGAAATACAAGCTACGCAGAATCACCTGAATCCGAACACAATTGGGCTCTCAGAGGGACCATCACCGAAGAGCAAGGGGAAATACATGTTGCCCAGGGCAAGGTCATAGGAGGAGGTTCATCAATTAACGGTCAGGCGATGCAGAGAGGACTCCCTGAAGATTTCGACTCCTGGGCGGTTATGGGTAATGACGAATGGTCTTACGATAAAGTACTACCATTCTTTCGGAAATGTGAAAGTGACCTTGATATTCGGGATGACTTCCATGGGACAGAGGGACCCATGCCAGTAAGACGTCGCCAAGCGGGTCAATGGCCGGATATCCAGAAAGCATTTCACGAAGCCTGCCTGGGATCAGGTTATGGCGTGGTAGAAGATACTAATGGCCCAAATCCTTCAGGCGTTGGCGTATGGCCTTCAAACAACTTAGACGGATGGCGGATGAGTGCAGCCATCACTCACCTGAATCCGATGCGCCACCATCTCAATCTTACAGTTCGCGGACAGGTTTTTGTCAGGAAAGTGTTGATCAATGATAATAAGGTTATAGGTGTAGAAGCAGAGAGCGGAGGTG
>CAJXEF010000136.1 GCA_913052545.1 uncultured Chloroflexota bacterium | reverse complement strand
TTGGTGACCCGCCTCGGGGTCGAACCGAGAACCTACGGATTAAGAGTCCGTTGCTCTGCCAATTGAGCTAGCGGGCCATCGTAAATCATGCAGTCCGCGGGACCAGCCTATCAATGCTTAACTACCCTTGTCAATAGATAATGGAGCTTCGCTTTTTGATAGATTAGTTATCGGTGATTGCGCCATGGGGTTTTGGATAGCGTAAAGACCCAAATGTGCAACAATTCTCTTGAGTTCCTCCTTAATGGACTTGTGTCTATAATTGTTTGGAGTGCATTAAGGGACGCATGGAATATAAACATTTATTTGAGTAGGTGCGATATGCCTGTTGGATCTTTGCCGAAGATATCTATTATAGGTACGGGAGGAAGTATAGCCGGACTGGGGCCCAATAGATTGGACTATATATTATATCCGGAGTTAGGAAAGCATTTAACTATAGATCAATCACTTGAGAGGATTCCTGAGGCTAATTCTTTAGCCAACGTAAATTCAGAAGATATGGTTAGCGTCGGGAGCACTGCTATAGGCGTTTCAGACTGGTTGAATTTGGCTCATAGAATCAACGAGTTATTGTCCGGAGATACATGTGGAGTAGTAGTGACACACGGGACGGCCACCTTGGAAGAGACTGCCTATTTTTTGCACTTGACAGTTAAATCGGTTAAACCCGTAGTAATTACGGGAGCTATGAGGCCTCCAACTTCTATGGGGACTGATGCAGATTTGAACCTCCTTGATGCGATTCGAATCGCATCATCTCCCGAGGCATTCGGTTATGGGGTTTTGACTGTGTTAAACAACGAAATTCACTGTGCGCGGGACGTCTATAAGTCTAATACGTTCAGAGTGGAAACATTTAGACCTAATGAACTTGGCTTTTTAGGATATTGTGACTCGGACGGAAAAGTTGTATTTTACCGATCTCCAGTTCGTAAGCACACGGTTAATACGCCCTTTGATGTGGATACCAAAAACGAGTTGCCAAGGATTGACATAGTTTATTCATATGCGGGGGCTGATGGACTCTTGGTAGATGCAGTAAGAAATTCGGAATCTCAAGGATTGGTCGTGGCAGGGTTTGGAGGTGGTACATTTCCACCTATGGTAATGGATGCCGCTATCGAAGCGGTAAGACATGGTATGCCAGTAGTATTAGCATCGCGTTCCACCGCTGGTCGAGTGGTTTTGACTCCTGAAAAGATGAAACACGGATTTATAGTCTCGGATAACTTGATGCCTCAAAAGGCGAGGATTTTGTTGATGTTGGGTCTTGCCTTTACGAGCGATAAAAATGAAATACAGACAATGTTTGAAGAATACTAAATATCACTTGCGGGCTCTGAAATAATCTTTAAACATCAACTATGCGGGTGTATACTTCCGCAATCAGGTCCTAGGTGCTTTAGAGAAGTACGAAAAATTAATATCCTTTGACAAGATATGAGAGGAACACACTAATGGCAGTTACCGAGGCGCCGCCACTCCCGCAACAAGGTCCGCGTACGAAAGATTCAGTGATGGCGAGCACGTTGATTGGTAGCCATAGTATCGAACATATGTATGGCCACGGGTTTCAAGTCCTTTTGCCGGCTATATATGTAACGTTTGGATTAGCCCCCATTGAAGCTGGCCTGCTAGTGGCGGTCAGACAACTCTCTAGTGGAATAACAAGCACTGTTAGTGGCTTCTTTGTTGACATGGTTCAACACAGACGGGGTCCAATATTGGCCTTCAGTATGGCGTTATTAGGTGTCGGGTATCTTTTGGTGGCTATGTCCCCGACTTATGCACTGATTTTGGCTGCCCTTGTTTTTGCTTCTGCTGGTAGCGCTTTGTGGCACCCTCCTGCCCTCGGATTGTTGGCCCAGAGGTATCCGCAGAGACGGGGATTCATGATCTCTTTACATCGATCGTTCGGCAATATAGGCGATACCTTAGGTCCTTTGATCGTTGGCATCCTGTTGGGAGGGGTGGCGCTTTGGTGGATGGATGGTACCGTGTGGGATGGAATCAGCTGGCGATGGATAGCTGGTGGTATGTCTCCCTTAATGCTGGTGATGGCGATTGGTGTTTTGATCACCTTAAGACATGTGGGCGGTGATAAACCTCCATCTCTCGATGTTAGAGCCAAACTGGCAGGGCAACTAGCGAGTATGCGAGAAGCTTTCGCCGGCGGCGGCATGTGGGCTATTTTCATAGTGTCAGCCATACGTGGAATGGGTGACCGTACGTTAGTTTTGGCGCTCCCACTTTATATAGGCCTGAGTTTAGAAGATGGAGGCCTAGGCAAGGGGCCTTTTTGGGTGGGGTTTCACGTTGCATTATTAACCGCTCCCGGAATAATAGCAGGTCCTATATTCGGCGCGGTTTCGGATAAGATAGGTCGTAAACCTTTAATTTCACTCATTATGGCTGTAGGCGTCATGCTGTCACTCGGAATGGTTTGGGGCGATGGCGGGATAATAATGACTCTATCCGTTGCTTTGTTTGGGTTATTCCATTTCTCAGTCAATTCGCTTACACAAGCCTCAGCAATGGATCTGGTGGCCGGCAGACAATTAGAATCAACGTTTATAGGGCTTCTGTGGGGGAGTAACGCTGCATTCGGTGCTATAGCAGCGTTGTTAGCCGGAGTTTTGGTAGGGCATTATGGTTGGGGTATTGCTTTTTACCTTGCTGCAGGTTTTTTCTTGATAGGGTTTTTGGTCTCTTTGTCTCTACCTAACAAGTCTGAATTTGCATAGAACTTTTTTAAAAAGTTAAAAACGACAAGTATCCGTTGGTTAGATTATCCTTTGCTATGTGTGTCACTAAGCTTTGAATTTAGCTGATATCTTTTGGTATTCCTCCGGCGTATTTAAATCCCATAATACTTCCTCATGACATACGTCCATCTTTTGTAGACTGTCCTGGTTTTGGGTTACTACAGATTTTATACCTTGAGTTGATTCCTCAATTTTCAGCAAATCGGGTAATAATGAGATGTCAAATACGATGGGATGTCCACCTTTGCCATTGAAACTAGGGATGGTTATGAGAGATTTAGAGGATTCATGGGATTGAGCTAAAGTTCTAATGAGATGGGAGGACCGTGGCTGATCGACGTTAAGAAGCATTACGTAGTCGGTGTCAGTTGCATGGATCTGTGCTAATCCGCATTTTATTGAGCTAGTTTTACCTGATAAGTAATTCGGATTGTAGATAGGTGATACGTATTCATGGTCCTTTAGGAGTAGAAGTAGTTTCTCTTTTCTGTGCCCTAGAACGACAATGATTTTATCTAGCCCACCCTCAAATAGGGAATTGACTTGATGTTCCAGCATAGTACGGCCTTGCCATGGGAGTAGCGCTTTTAGCTTGCCCATCCTCTTGGATTCCCCTGCTGCTAAAAGTATAGCTGTTGATTGAGCCACAGGCTTCTGTCTACGCTGTGATAGTTCGTTCTGATTTATCTTGAACTCTTTCAAGGTACCAGTCGTCCATAGTCAGAGGTTTTCCCTGGCCTCCTCTCCGTACCATGATGATTTCAGACATGATACTTACAGCCAATTCCTCAGGTGTTAGACCGCCTATATCTAAACCTATCGGTGCTTTTACATCCCGGAGTCGCTCTAGAGATATACCTTGCTCTAACAAACGCTGATAAATCATGAGGGTTTTCCGTTTACTACCGAGGAGCCCAATGTATCTGGAATTTGTTGAAAGAGCTGATTCTAGTGCCATGTCGTCGTATCTGTGTCCTCGAGTAGCGACCACTATAAAACTGTTAACGTTGACCGATATATTTTCGGACCAGGTTCCATAGTTGGCGACCGTGATTTCATCAGCATATGGGAAGCGTTCTTCGTTAGCGAATTCTGGACGGTCATCAACAATTAACACTCTATACCCCAGGACGTGGGCTAAGTCGGCGGTCGCTTTTCCGACATGTCCGCCTCCTACCATAACCAGGGTGGGAGGGGTGGTGAATCCTTCAACAAATACTTCAGTTCCATCAGGTGTCGTGAAATTCTGGACTGCTCCTACCTCAGCTATCTGTTTGGCTACGGCAATAGCCTGTTCATCTAGGGAGCTATTCCCAAGGGTGCCTGTGACGGATCCATCTAAATGAAGTAATAGTTTTGAGCCGAGCTTGGCGGTATTATTATGCCCGGGTACATTTACTATAGTAGCTAATCCGACTGCGTTTCCACCTTCATATGCGTCGACCACGTGATTTCCTATTTCAACAAAATCGGTATCTGACCAAAATGGTTCAAGATAAAAATACATGGTTCCACCACAAACCAATCCGTCTCGGGCAGCTATGTCTTCATTCAAATAGTAATCTTTAAACTCGGGACCGCCGTGGTTTCTAAGAATTTCCTTGGCTGCGAACCAAATATCTCCTTCGACACACCCTCCACCTAATGTCCCTACACCCGTTCCATCTTGCCGAACTAAGAGCATAGCACCGGATTTTTGGGGTGTAGAACCACGAGTTCTGACCACCGTAGCCAACACGCAGGGTTGTCCGTCATTTAAAAGGTCAACGGCTTCTTTAATAACTTCTTTCATCGGCGTTCACCTCGCATATCCAATTTGATTGTATTGGATTATGTGTACTGAATACATTATAAGGGCACTTAATCTACTGTACTAGCTTATCAAAGACCACATATAGTTAGCAAACAGGCGTTGTCCGTGTATTCTACCTTATATGAGCATAATAATTTGTTTGGAAGGCCGCAATACTAGTTAACGGCACAAATAGAGGTGTTATCGGCAGGGCAAACAAAGTATAATATACATAACGATCATGGTACAAATTCTAATGACTTCCGCCAACCGCAAAAATCCTCGTCGGTATGTGGAAATTCTAGAATCGGTTGGAGCTGAAGTCAAAGTTCTAATTCCCCCAGAAGATCGTCCGGTTGAGCAATTGATGGAAGGGGTGGGAGGTGTGCTCTTACCAGGCGGGCCTGATATAGACCCTCATTTATATGGAGATTTTCCAGATCCGGCCGCACACCTAGATTTGCGTAAAGATCTAGATGATCTTGATCTACGAATTCTAAAATCGGCTCTCGATTTGGATATGCCAGTTTTGGCTATTTGCAGGGGAATGCAATTGCTTAATGTGGCCTGTGGGGGTCGGTTGATTCAAGATTTGGTAGGGCACCAATCTGGGATTGAAAACGGGCAGCAGGTTACGAATAGCCATAATATATTTTTAGCTCCTGGGTCTAAAGCAGCGGCTGTAATCGGGATTGCCGGTTTTTTCAAAGTGAATAGTTTCCATCACCAGGGAGTGAATGAATCCATTAGGTCACCCAAACTGATGACAACGGGCTATTCGGTAGAGGATGGTCTCATTGAAGCATTGGAAAGTCCAAAGCACAGTTGGGTGATTGGTTTTCAATGCCACCTAGAACGACAAGATGAAGTGCCGCGCAGCTTTTCGAATTTGTTTGCTGCTTTTGTGGAACGGTCTGACGATTTTCTGGCTAATAACAACTCTCGATAGATGTATAAGATTCTTCGGATGTACTAAGATAAATCATTTGAGATAGCTGCAACCAAGGAGGGCAAAATATGGTAACAACTACACCAGAATCATCCGGTGGGCAAATTAGCCCAGTAAAAATACAAGAAGAAATGCGCACATCTTATCTAACGTATGCGATGAGCGTAATAGTGGCTCGAGCCTTGCCTGACGTTCGGGATGGGCTCAAACCAGTACAGAGAAGAATACTATACGCCATGGAAGAGATGGGTATACGTGCTAATACTGGT
>CAJXEF010000135.1 GCA_913052545.1 uncultured Chloroflexota bacterium | reverse complement strand
AGCAACGGACTCTTAATCCGTAGGTTCTCGGTTCGACCCCGAGGCGGGTCACCAAAATGGTCGGCAATTCTGGCAACTAACCTTCAAGGCGTAGTGATGGCAAACGGAAAAATAAAGCAACTGCCCCTCCTCTCGCAAACATACCACCGTGAGGGGAAGTGTCGGAATTGGTAGACGAGCATGACTTAGGATCATGTGCCGAAAGGCGTGGGAGTTCGAGTCTCCCCTTCCCCACCACTCCCAGAAAGAGTTAGTTTCTAACCAAAATATAAGAGATATGATAAAACAGGAGGCTAGGTGGCCACTCTATTAGAAGTCAAAGATTTAGCAACGTATTTCTATACTTTTGAAGGCGTAGTAAAAGCTGTAGATGGCGTTTCATACGAAGTTGAAGAGGGAGAAACTCTGGGATTAGTCGGAGAAAGTGGATGCGGTAAAAGCGTAAGTGCTCTCTCCCTGATGAGGTTGATACCAGATCCACCGGGCAAGATAGTGCAGGGAGAGATAAACTTCGAGGGTGAAGATGTACTCAAACTAGACATGGACGAAATGCGAACCATAAGGGGATCCAAAATGTCCATGGTTTTCCAAGAGCCGATGACCTCATTGAACCCCGTACTTTCGGTCGAAAAACAACTTGGGGAAACCTTACAGCTTCACAAAGGTATGTCTAAGGAGCAGGCTAAAACAGAATCCGTAAATTTACTAGCGCGAGTTGGTATACCTGATCCAGAACGCAGAGTAATCCAATACCCGCACCAATTTAGTGGTGGCATGCGGCAACGGGTAATGATTGCAATGGCGCTAAGCTGTAATCCGAGGTTGATTATTGCGGATGAGCCAACAACAGCTTTGGATGTAACTATTCAAGCCCAAATTCTCGAGCTAATGAAGGCACTTACATCAGAGTTTGGGGTAGCATTGATCGTAATAACACATAATTTAGGTGTTGTCGCAAGATACGCTGATAGAGTGAACATCATGTACGCCGGGAAAATTATAGAAAGGGGTACTGCTAGAGAGATTTATAGTAATCCCAGGCATCCCTACACTGTGGGTCTACTTAAGTCTGTACCTAGGCTTGACCTACCGATAAGACAAAAGTTACTTCCGATCGAAGGTCAACCTCCAGACCTAGTCAACATACCACAGGGGTGTTCATTCAGGGCACGGTGTACCTACGCAGTGGACAAATGCGCGACTGAAACTCCTCCTTTGATGGAGGCTGGAGAGGCACACCTATCAGCCTGCTGGAGATCAGATGAACTAGGCCCGCAAGTTCTGGAATTTTTGTCTGATTCCGAAAATCCTAATTAAACAAGTTTATCAAAGCTAATCCAAAACAGAGAGCAACAAAATGACGACAGCTGAGACTAATAACTCACCAGGAGCTACAGCCCAAGACGCGGGAAAGGTGCTTCTAGAAGTCAATAACCTTAAGATGCATTTCCCTGTAACATCTGGATTGATTTTTCAAAGAGCGGTGGCCCACATTAAAGCGGTGGATGGGGTTAGTTTTACCGTAAACGAAGGGGAAACTTTAGGTTTAGTTGGTGAAAGCGGATGCGGAAAAACCACAACTGGGCGCTGCATCTTACAACTTTACGAGCCAACCGAAGGGGAAGTAGTTTTCCAGGGACAAGAACTTACTCAACTCAACACTCGATCGATGCGAGCAATGCGTCGGCAAATGCAAGTAATTTTCCAAGATCCATTTAGTTCACTTAACCCCCGGATGACGGCAGGGAATATTATCGGAGAACCTCTTATCGTACACGGGCTCGTAGAAAACAAAGTTGAATACAAGGAACGGGTCGCAGAACTACTAAACAATGTAGGTCTAAACCCATACATGGCTGACCGTTTTCCTCATGAGTTTAGCGGCGGTCAGCGCCAAAGGATTGGGGTAGCCCGTGCGTTATCAGTAGATCCCAAATTTATAGTGTGTGATGAACCAGTATCAGCCTTGGACGTATCCATTCAGGCCCAAATAATAAATCTCTTAGAAGATCTCCAAGATCAATTTAACCTAACCTATTTATTCATTGCCCATGACCTTTCTGTAGTACGTCATATCAGCGACCGCGTAGCGGTTATGTACCTCGGTAAAATGGTGGAAATAGCAGATCGTAACGACATATATGTAAACCCACTCCACCCCTACACCCAAGCACTGCTATCCGCCGTTCCAATTCCCGACCCAGTAATCGATGCTCAACGAGAGCGTGTATTACTAAGCGGGGAGGTTCCCAGCCCATTAAATCCTCCGAGTGGCTGCGTTTTCCATCCGAGATGCCCTATAGCAACTGATGAGTGCTCCCAAGTCGAACCAGAACTACGACAGGTAGAACCCGGGCATTGGGCAGCTTGTATAAAGAGCCCAGGATACGGCAGCTACTAAATAATAACCCATACGTTGCCCCTAAATATATAAGGGCCCCTAATTAGGGGCCCTTATATATTTAGTCCCGAAGAGCATTATCTTAATTCTTGAAAATAGTCGAGGCTATTGTTGTTGCCATACGAATAGCATGATAACATTCCGACAATATGAATTCCCACCAAATTCGAAATTTCTGCATAATTGCTCACATCGACCACGGTAAATCCACTCTCGCCGATCGATTCTTGGAAATAACCAGTACCGTCCGTCCACAAGAAATGAAAGCCCAATTCCTAGACCGAATGGATCTAGAGCGGGAACGCGGGATAACTATCAAAGGTAAAGCTGTTACTATGGCTCACACAGCAGCTGACGGCCTCCAATATCAATTGAACCTTATAGATACTCCAGGGCATGTAGACTTCAGTTACGAAGTTTCCAGAGCTCTCGCGGCATGCGAAGGCGCTCTTCTTGTTGTCGATGCTAGCCAAGGTATTGAGGCACAGACTATAGCTAACGCCCTATTAGCAATGCAATACGATCTAGAATTAATTCCAGTGGTAAATAAAATAGATTTGCCAGCTGCAGAGCCAGACAGAGTAGCAGGAGAACTACGCCAAGTGTTTGGGTTTAGAGAAGAGGAAGTCTTGTTTGTCTCTGCGAAAGACGGTAGAGGTGCTAACGAGATTCTAAACCAGGTTGTAGACCGTATTCCACCACCCAGAGGTTTATCCGAATCCCCATTTAGAGCTCTAGTGTTTGATTCGATTTATGATTCTTATAAAGGAATCATCGCTTACGTACGAGTTCAAGATGGGCAGATTGGCAAAAATGATCGCATAGTCGTAATGTCCACTGGGAAAACCTCTGAAATCACCGAATTAGGCATATTTGGTCCTTCTCCAACACCTACAGATTCACTAGCCACTGGGCAGGTTGGTTATATAGCAACCGGTTTCAAAGATGTCCAAGAATGCAGTGTTGGAGACACGTTAACCGGCGGGGCTAAAAATGCCGTCGACCCTTTGCCGGGGTACGTCGAATTAAAATCCATGGTTTTTGCTGGACTATACCCTTCAGATGGTGAGGATTACACCAATTTAAGATCAGCATTAGAAAAGCTCCAATTAAATGACGCATCTTTGACCATGGAAGCTGAGAACAGCGTAGCGTTAGGATTCGGGTTCAGATGCGGATTCCTGGGCCTAATGCATCTTGAAATAATACAAGAACGGCTTGAGAGAGAATACGACTTAGACTTAATTGTTACTGCACCTAGCGTCGCGTACCAAGTACTTCTTCAAGATAACTCAATTGTTAAAATCGATAATCCATCAAAACTACCCGATGTCAGCACCATCAATCAAATCCAAGAACCTATACTTAACGTTACCATCGTCACACCCAGCAAGCATGTTGGTACCATAATGGAATTAATGCATTCCAAGAGATCTGATTTCAAACGTATGGAATATATACAGGCAGTTGATGGCAGTAATTCAACGGCAACAGAATCGGAACAGTCTAGAGTAATGATGGAATATGTTATGCCATTAGCTGAGCTGCTTGCCGATTTCCATAATCAACTCAAGTCTCGGACGCAAGGATACGCGTCACTTGACTATACCTTCGAAGGATACACTGCCGCACCGTTAGTTAAAGTAGACATACTAGTCAACCATATGCCCGTGGAGGCACTATCCTGTATTCTCCACAGAGACCTAGCAGTGACTCAAGGTAGAGCGATAGCCGAAAAACTCCGGACTACAATACCTAGACAACTATTCGAAGTGCCTATACAAGCCGCTATCGGGGCTCGAATCATTGCACGGGAAACCGTTAGACCATTACGCAAAGATGTTTTAGCCAAATGTTATGGAGGAGACATCACCCGCAAACGGAAGTTGCTAGAAAAACAAAAGGAAGGCAAGAAAAGGCTTAAAAGTGTTGGAAGAGTTGAAATCCCGCAAGAGGCCTTCTTAAGTCTTTTAGGGATTGGTGATGAGTAAAATTTGAGGCATAACCAAGGATATTTAGTCATATCACGGGTTATATTCCCAGGCTGATACGTATATTGTTTAACTGAGCTACATGTTCAAACCAATGCCTGACAAACAGTCCCTGTAATAAATTTGAGGCGGTACGATCTTCACTAAGCCCTTTGGCCAATAGATGTACTAATATAGTTTTTTCGGTTAGATCTACATCAATTGCCTCTTTAATTAATAATTCTAAATTATCCAATATCTTGAAGATGTCCCCTTTAACCTGTTCAACATCCTTTAGTAATCTCTCACCGGTTACATTGGTTAGATCTGGCACCAATTCGAATTCCCCTTTAGGGTTCTTCAAAATTCGCCTTATAAGGGAGTCTATACCTTCTGGCGGTGTATCAACCAAGTGATAAATTATTTCCCTCGGAGACCAATTGTTTGAATCACTCTTCCAATCCAAACAATTATCCATTCCATCAAAGACATCAGTGAGGTCTTTTCTTAGCCCGCGAATATCCTGCAAATATCGTGTATTTCTGATTACCAATTAACCCTCATAATTAATTTTAGTGTATAGCACTAAAGCCCGGGCTTTAACACCATTAATATCAAGATTACGATTGGTAAAAGTGTCACAACTCCACCCCAGATCGACCATGTTCGACTAACAGCAGTGTATCCTTCGCTTAACTTACCTGTTTCAGCACAGTCTGTCGCTATGCGCACAAGGGTCCGTAATCTAGGAGACAATACAACAACCCATATCAGTACTGTTATTACCAACAACACGAAAGAACTGCCTAACCATATTTCTTGGAACCGTTCCCAGCCTGATAATCCACCCATCCAAACCCCTGTAACGAAAAGTACAATTAGGCTAGGCAAGGTAAATTGATAGTCAGCTCTTAATAAAGCCTTAGCACTGTTTGAGATTATATCCACATTCCCTGTCTTATCCGCCCGTGCTTTCCAAAATGCTCCAGTAATATTATTACCTATAAAAATTATCGAAGCTAAAACATGGAATAGTAATAGAATTGAAAACATTTACTCACTCCTTAGAAATCACTAGGGTCCAGCCTGTATGTCATTCAGCATACGAAGTACATCCGAACTCGTCTCTCTCCTGCTTAGCCCGAATCCTAGACTAGCTTTCAGGAGGCCAATAGGCGTACCACAGTCATATCGATATCCTTCAAATTCATATGCGTAAATTTCTTGATATTCTAATAGCTGGCTTAGAGCATCTGTTAACTGGATCTCCCCCTTTGCACCAGGCACAGTACACTCTAGAGAGTCAAAAATATTTGGCGATAATATATACCGACCTACAATTGCTAAATTTGACGGTGCATTAGATATGTCCGGCTTTTCAATTAAGTGTTTTACTTGATAATATTTTTCACTCAATTGGTGTGG
>CAJXEF010000134.1 GCA_913052545.1 uncultured Chloroflexota bacterium | reverse complement strand
AGATGGATTGGAAAAAACAGTGGAGTTTTTCCGCAGAAGGATACGATGATGAAACCGATCCATTTACAGGACCGACTTGTAGCTATATATCCATTTTAAAGGTAAACTGTGGGCTCCTTTTAGTGTTAATCCGAATGCGAAGCACAGCCCGGAAAATTGATCTCCGGCCTTGCTTACAAGGAATTCTCAGATATCTATCTCAAAGTAGAGGATTGAAAATATGGAAGCGGAATATGACGTAATAATTCTCGGTGGCGGCGCAGCCGGACTATCCGCCGGGCTATATACCACTCGAGCTATGATGAAAACTTTAATAGTAGAATCTTTAGGTTGTGGCGGCCAACTATTGATTACAGATGAGTTAGAAAATTATCCAGGATTCCCCCACGGAGTGAAAGGGCAAGAATTGGCTCAGATGATGGAGGAGCAAACCACGCGGTTTGGAGCTGAAATAGAATACGCCGAAGTTGAAAACGTCGAGAATCTGGACAAGCCAATTAAAGTTGTGCGGACCTACGATAAGGAATATACAGCTAGTAGATTGATTATAGCTAGCGGGGGTAGCCATAATAAACTTGGCACACCCGGTGAAGATGAATATGCAGGACGCGGGGTTTCTTATTGCGCTGTTTGTGATGGCAACTTTTTCAAGGGTCAAGACGTGGTGGTAATAGGTGGGGGAGATGCAGCTTTAGATGAGAGTTTTTATCTGAGCGGTATATGTAATTCCGTAACTATTGTCCACAGGCGAGATGAATTACGAGCAACCAAAGTATTGCAAGAGCGCGCCTTCGCTAGTCCAAAATTCAAATGGTTATGGAGCCATGTGGTAGAAGAGTTTGTCGGAAATGAGGCACTGGAATCCGCAAGGGTCAAAGACCTTAAAACAGGATCGATTTACGAATATCCAACAGCAGCAGCCTTCATATACGTCGGCTTTCACCCAAATACCGAATATCTTAAGGGTTTACTAGACATGGATGCGGCCGGGCACATATATGGGGACCTGCACATGCGAACTAATCAGCCTGGAGTTTACGTATGTGGTGATGCGCGTGCTGAGTCTACTAGGCAACTAGGGTCCGCAGTCGGTGATGGTATTACCGCTGCTTTAGCAGCGTATCACGACCAATCAGCTTAACGCTTAATTCTGTTCAGGGTAGGTTCAAGGTGTCTGAGATCCAACCTACCCCGCTTTAGCAGCGTATCACGACCAATCAGCTTAATTCTGTTCAAGGTAGGTTAAAGGTATCTGAGATCCAACCTACCCCGCTTAAACATCCAATATTTGTAACTAATGTGTTTTACAACCCAGCTGCTTCTTTAACCAAAAGCATTACGCTGCCTGAGAGTATAACTGCTAGGGCCGCGTACCGAAATATATCTTCATTTATCCTCCCTAAAATGACTTTAGCAAGCACGAAACCAAGAACTAACCCCGGCATCAAAAGACCCACGTTCATTACTATATCTAAATTCACTAATCCGGCTGCCAAATATAAAATACATCCAATCAAATAACTCGAAACGAAAAAAAAAGCCAACGAAACCCTCATAACAGGTGGAGACCATCGTTGACTCATTACATAAATAGCCGCTAACGGCCCCCCAATACTTAAAGCGGTGATAGACAGGGAAGACAAAAACCCATATGTCGGTCCAGCTATTTTATGATTCACCATGGGTATTTTGAAATTAAACAGAATCAAAATACCTAAAATGAGGATAACAACCCCGATAATAATTCTTAATAATCCGGGATCGGCGACTTTTAACGCAAATACACCAAGCGGTACGGCAAATATACCACCTATAATCATTCCTTTGATCTGACCTAGTTTCAGATGACGTCTCAGTTCAAATAAAACCACAGATAACAATAAGACAATCAACACGTTGGCAATAACTACTACAGACTGTGGGTCGAGAAACAAAAGGAGAACTGGAGCGACCACCAACGCTAATCCGAAGCTAACTGTACCCATAATAGTTGCCCCGATAAAGACGGCAAAATTACATATTAATATTTCTATGCCACTTAACAAATCTAAGGGCTTTTAATCATGACCAAGAGCCAAAAACATCGAACATTTCAAAATCTGCCCTTATAGCCACCGTTCTACTAATTTGATATTTTACGAGTCCATCTAATTTTTTTCGCACAGGTCAACCTAGCTTCCAAAAGTCAAGAATATATTCAAAGGTTGTACCCATAGTTATATAATTAGATGGCCATCCAAATATTCCAACGCGATTCACAATATTGGTACGGTCCCAAATAATTGTGTTACGCAATTCAAATCCGACAGACCTAAGGGTGTCAACTATTAGCATGTGAAGAGTTATACGGCGATTATCGCTCCAAATATCAGGCACATTAACTACACAATGGCCTTTATCTCGAATTATAGGAAACAATCCGCGGAATATATTCTTTATCTCTTGTTCAAATTCCGTTAATCCTAGTATTCCTAAATCTCTATGATCCTGACTATATTGCTCGACTTTCAGATACTGTTCGTTCTCTCTTTTATCACCACGCCTACTTTTATTCAATCTAGGACGATTCAGCAAGTTGGCATATGGAGGTGATGTCACAACTAAACTGACGGACGAAGGACTTAAATATTCCGGGATCCGTCGAGCATCATCCCAGCAAGCAACTTGTTTAGTACGAACTTCCTCTGTGGTTTTTCTTAACCGATCAGCGGCCAAATCTACGTAGTCAGCTTTTAGATCAAACCCAACAGCGTTTCTGTCTAAATCTTGGGCTGCGAGTAATGTCGTACCACTCCCGGCAAATGGATCTAACACTAATTCACCTTTGTGCGTAAAAAGGGAAATACACTTTTTGGCAAGAGAAATTGGGAAGGTAGCAGGATGGAGTTTCTTATTACGGATATCCCGTGATTCATAATAAAACTGCCAAACACCCAATTGGGCAGTAACCCATTCCTTAGCGTCCATACAATTTATGTGCTTGGAAGGACAATCGCAAAGGCGTACACCCTTGATATCAAAGTCGTTCAAAACTATTCTGCCTCTCCAATCATAATAAACATGGAGTCTTGATCTATTGTAGTCCCAACGTAAATTTGTTCGTATATAGAATTATGGCATCAGGAAAGTACATTCATTCCAACTGAACGAAATAGACCTAATCGAGATGCTTCGTTTAATGCCGATTCAACGTCTATTACTAGAGGTCCATCGTGTTTCAGTTCAATCTCAACGTCCTGCTCGGGGCTTAAACTGAAGGATCTCTCTCCGTCAAGTGCAACAGTTGAACGTCTTCGTTGTATATGGATACGATGCCCGGGCTGAATTATATCCCAAGCGGCTATTGAAACTTCTTTCACCATTCCAGGCGCAACGGTAGATATAACTGAAGTAACCTCAACTGGTCTATCAACCTGATATCCATCACTATTACCGGAATGTAGCTCATAATGTAGACCCTCTTGATCGCAAATAGAGATCGGTTTCAAGGCCGCTCCTACGGACGCCAGGCCTATATTCGTTGGCTCAGCCCTTGTCAAAAAAACCTCATATAGGGTATCCATATCCCAAATAGCTCTTGATGCAACAAAACGTTCCTGCGAAAATGCTACATCTACTAGGGCCATATCTTTATAAATACCATCCACATAAATCTTATACCTTTTGCTCTTGGTAGCCACGAGAGAAATCGTTAATTTACCCTGAGAAACAAGGCCAGCTGCTAAACCAGCCAAAGTACCTTCCACCATGGTCGGAAAAACATTGTTGGTACCAGTGGATATAGCTACTAACGGGATATCTGCCGACTCCGTTGCGACTGCTCGATTGGTTCCATCGCCTCCTAAAGTGACTATGCAAGATACACCTAGTTCCTTCATTTTCGCTACGGCTCTAATCGTGTCACTTTCTTCGTTGTAGGTACGGATATCCAAAAGATCCACGTTGAGGCCCACTTGTTTATCGTCAGTACTTCTACGACAGAGATTAGAAGCATCAGGCATACCAACTACCTGTTGTATTCCTGTCGCCTGAAGCCCAATCAAAACTCGACGAATTATGTTAACTTTTTCCCAATCTGGTATCACTCTGCCCTGAGCGACCAATCGCCTTATATCTTTACTGGCAGCAGGATTCGCAATAATACCAACCAATGACACGTTCGGATCCTCCAACTTTAGAAGATGCCCTGAGACCCTCTATCGTATGTTGAGATATAATACAAGCGATTGTAAGGAGCCCATAATTTGATGTCAAACTAAGTTGTTACAATCCGATAAAATCAAATTTCAGGGAGATTCGAATGGATTCTGAATTGTGTTTCGCTCCAGCAACAGATCTTAGAACTAAGCTAGATAACAAAGAGATCTCGATAGTTGAATTGACTCAACTATTCATAGACAGAATCCAACGACTAAATCCTAAACTGAACGCTTATTTAACCATCTGCGAAGAGCAAGCATTAGCTGCAGCTAAAGAGGGACAACGGGAGATGGAAAAAGGTGAGCACCGTGGACCCCTCCATGGTATCCCGATCTCTATCAAAGACCTTGAAATGACCCAAGGTATCACTACTACGATGGGTTCTCTGATTTACAAGGACAGCATTGCCTCGTTTGATTCAGTGGTAGTGGAAAGAGTTAAGAAATCCGGCGCTATCATACTTGGTAAAACCAATACACCGGAATTTGGCCAGTCCGGCACTACTGAGAATCTATTGGGAGGTCCCTGTCGTAATCCCTGGAACATGGATCGAACACCAGGAGGATCCAGCGGTGGAGCTGCATCAGCACTGGCGGCGGGGTTATGCGCGGTTGCAACAGGAAGTGATGGCGGAGGGTCTATACGTATACCTGCTAGTTTCACCGGTCTATTTGGTATAAAACCGTCACAAGGTAGGATAGCTCGCTATGGGGGTTACGGGCGACCAGCTGCAAATCATTTTTCTCAATCAGGGCCTCTGAGCCGTACTGTTATGGATTCCGCTAACCTACTACAAGTCCTATCGGGACCAGACCCAAGAGACCCTACATCAATCAGGGAAATCCCTCCTGATTTTACGAGCACCATTAAACAAGGTATAAGAGATTTGCGCATGGGATGGAGCCCTGATTTGGGTTATGCCGGTGTCGATCCCGAAGTCGTCACTATAACCGAGGAAGCTGCTAAAGCGTTCGCAAGTTTAGGTGCTAGAGTAGAAGAAATAAATCTCTTGATAGAAGATCCGTTCGAAGCATTTTATGATGTTTTTAGCACTGCTACTTACACCTCTTACGGACATCTCTTAGGTGAACGAAGAAATGACTTCACTGATTATGTCCGAAACACTTTGGACCATGCCTCCAACCTATCAGCTTCAGATTTATCGGTGGCACTTCTACGGGTAGACCAAATCCGCCGTCAGATGGAAAATTTCTTTGATAATTACGATTTATTGTTAACTCCCACTATGGCAGTGACAGCCTTTCCAATCGAAGAACGACCAACTGTTATAGGGGGTAAAGAGGTAAATCCATTTTGGGGGTACTTGCCGTTTACTTTTCCTATCAATATGACCGGCCAAACCGCTGCCAGTGTACCCTGCGGATTTTCACACGACGGTATGCCTGTAGGGTTGCACATAATAGGCCCAAAGGGTTCCGAACCGTTAATTCTTCGAGCATCATCAGCTTTTGAGACGAGCAGGCCATGGATACAACACAGACCCCCGGAGATATGACTTAGTCAACACCCTAGTACGTACGCACGTGCTACTAGATATAGTATAGGTGAACCCATCAGCCTAAAGCATCATACAGAATTTCAACCAGGTGCCTAGCCTTG
>CAJXEF010000133.1 GCA_913052545.1 uncultured Chloroflexota bacterium | reverse complement strand
ATCTCATTATTTGAATGTGCCGACTCTCTTTGTGATGACTCACAATTGGCTCAGGTAGATGGTGAAACAACCCAGCTAGCAGAGACTTCAAGTCAGATTCTCAGTTTTATACCAGACGTACCTTTGTATGGAGGAACTACCTACAAGGTCTCAGTGAATCCAAATTCCGGCATTGAATTAGCCGGTGGCAATATACAGGTTTTATCAGGTCTTATTGAGGATGTTAGCTCTTGGACATTCACTACTGCTGAGATGACAAGGTTCACCCTACCACTTCTGATTACTTACAGCGACTCAGAATGTAGAGGGGAACAAGAACCATTGCTTGCGCATCGGATCGGAGAGCGACTATGTTTAACTCTAGAAGATATTGATAATCTTCTCTACGGAATGGAAGGGGACACACCAGGTCATTATTTCGATGACTTGAGTTCCGGTAAATTTGCTATATCTCCAATTCGTGATAGGGCTGGCCACGTTGTTAAATCCGTCCAAATCGACAGAAACAAACCGTACATTGGCGGTAATTGTGGACGCCTATGGGAAAAAGAGGCGCGCAAAGCTTTTGATTCTTGTCCTGATTGGGCAGAAGACACCACAATACGCGAAGAAATGGACCAAATTTTTGATCGATTGAGGTACAGAAATATAGCGCATAAAGATGGCTCATATAACTTGCTAGCGCCATACTTGCCAGATAGGGACTGGCTGATCGATGATTCCAATATGGGAAGTGAGCAAGATAGAACAGGAGAGTGGTCGCATTATTTTAGGAATGTAACTCCGATTTACGTATGGGGTGTAGGAGGACCAGATAGCTCACCTTGGAGCGTAATAGGGATGGCATCACCTCCAACGGGCTCTCAACAAACCGCACTTGATGTATCACATGAAGAGGCCCTCCGGACATGGGGACATGAATTGGGTCATGCGTATTTTGGATTGCCCGATTACTACCACAGAGGCGAACCTGCTGGGCCTAATAAAACGGGACCCCTAGATATTATGGGTGACAGGGATGGTAATAGTAGTGGCAAAAAGTGGCCACCTTTCACAGCATGGAGCATGGTTAAGGCAGAATTCGAAGAACCAGAAGAACCGTTCACAGATGCGCAGCTACTGGTGAATATATATGGACCTCGATATATAACTGATGTTGATAATGCCCTTGATCTTAACGGTATTACTGGGGTTCTAAATAGTAGAGGAAATGCGAACGGATTTAACATAATTAAGGTACCGGCAATAATAGAGAGAGACACTCAAGAAGTAAAAGGACACTATTTGCTAGAGCTATACGGCTCTACTGGATATGATTCACAAATATATGTGAATTCAGATTCGGTTAATTTTGGTGATAACCCAGGAGCTTTCCCTGGTGGAATAGCCATATGGAAATGGGATAAAACTGAACAGAAAGTGCAAACAGATGTTTGTGAACAGTATTTCGGTGATAGAGTACCTCACTGCGGCGCTGACTTTTTGTTCCAGAATGGAAATCATATTGACCCAATAGAGTACTACCCGAGTATTCCTAGTGTTACGCGTGGTAATGGTTCTGCTTGGCCAGGCACTTCATCAGGGATAAATACCCTCTTCCCGTGGTGGTATTCGGCACAGCTGCCATACGGGTCTGATTATGATGCAGAACTAACGAATATGCCGACTACTATAGAGTTGCCGGTATTAGAAATCGCACCGTTTGATGAGGACCCTAATTTTGGTGGCGGTAACAAAATAGCAACCATAACTCTCTCATTTGATGAATTTATAAATGATATAAAAACAAAGGTACGGGATGATTCACAGAATGCTAATAGTGGTAATTTGAATGGGTATACACTGAGCGATGCCGCTGCATTTACCGTGAGTGTACAGAAACATGAAACACCAGAATACATGACATATAGAGACCATGTGAGGGAAGGACAAATCCAGTTTGCTCAACAAGGCGCGATGTGGGATGAAATGCAGGCCTATGGGTTCTACAGATTTACTGAATAAGCCACAAAAGAATAGAGATTGCAGCCATTCGAATTTAAAACTTCATAATAACCACCTCAGGAGCCTAAGTCCCCCGAGGCGGTTATTGTATGTAAATTGTCTATCCCTGGGTTAATGCTAATTCCGCCAGATACTACGCAAAGAGTTTTTGTGCTTACCAGATTTTTCTCCTGACACTGTTTTATTCCTGATCCCTAGTGATATCATCAATAATATTGTCTCAGTAAGGAGAAAGAATGTTTCATATTAAAAGAGTATTTAAGGCTAAGCCAGGTCAGTCTCGTAAAGTTGCGACTCTAGCCTATCAGGCGGCAGAAACCTATAACGGTGCTGGACAGCGAGGGGAGTTTTCAGTTTATTTTAATCCTGGTACTACACCAGGAGAAAAAGATATTGTTGTACTACAGTGGGCTGATGAGGCCTTGAAGTCCGTATTTAGAGGTGAGAACGATATACCATCTAGGTCCCTTGAGATTTGGAAGGAATTAATGACGCTCACTGAAGAAAATTGGATTGAGTTTAACGAGCTTCTGACACCGGATAAAATGGTTAAATGAACCAGTTTTGCAGATGACTTGATGTGAGAATCGAGTATCGAGTTATTGCCCGGTTGAGTGAAAAAAACATATTTTTAAAACTTAAATCATGAGACACAAAAATATCGCAGTAATTGGTGCCGGTATCGTAGGCGCATCAGTGGCTTTCCATTTGTCCCAACATGGGATGGACGTGTCAGTTTTCGATAAAAACCAGCCTGGAAACGGTGCTAGTGGGCATTCATTTGCCTGGATAAATGCATTTTCCAAACAACCTCGCCACTATTATGATTTAAACTATCGTTCGATGGACCGTTGGCCTAGATTTGCTGAAGATTTGGGTGAAGACATTGGTCTCCGTTGGGGTGGAAACGTCACCTACTGTTCGGATCCTGATGAAGGTAAAAGACTGGCTTCTGAGTGTGAACGACTTAACTCATGGGGATATTCGGCGAGGTTAATATCATCTGAGGAACTATCCAGTCTTGAACCGAACTTAAAAATTGGGCAATTTCATACCGGTATTTATACCCGTGACGAAGGACACGTTTTACCTGTTAAGGTGACGGAAGCCTGTATGCATAAGGTTCAGGAGGCTGGTGGGAATATCTATTTGAACACCCTTGTCGATTCCATAACCCAAAGCAACGATAAAGTTTTTCTGCGCCAGAATGACCAGGAAATGGAGTTTGACCAAGTAGTGATAGCTGCGGGAATAGACTCCACTACACTTGCTAAGACAGCGGGTATAAATCTGCCTCAGAGGAGGAGTCCTGGGGTGGTTGTAAAAACAAAGCCCCTGCCCTCCTTCATCCATAGTTTGGCCACCATATACCTGCCACCTATCAGCAAAGAAGAAAAAGAAATACATATCAGGCAAGACATTGATGGCGCGGTGATGATCGGCGCTGGCGATCAAGAAAGTGAAACGGAAGATGATTCGCAGGAATATGCTGATACGCTCATTCGAAGAGCAGCGCTATATTTTGACCAGCTATCTGGTGTTGAGGCTATCAGGGTTCCTGTGGGTTTCAGGCCTATGCCCGAGGACGCTCTTCCGGTAATAGGGTTTTCACCCCGGCATACGAATATTTATCTAACTCTGACGCACAGCGGGGTCACACTTGCTCCATTAGTGGGTGCTTTGGCAGCACTGGAAATGGTCACAGGAATACCCAATAATGATTTAGACCCGTATCGTCCGGCCAGGTTTGCTTTCAAGGGCTGAACGTTTGAATTCGAGTTGTAGATTTATCCTCCAATACATATAGTTTAGGGATGTTATATCCAATCACATTGAAATTTAATTAGTCAAAGGGAGAGATATGAGATTAGAGAATAAAGTTGCCTTGCTAACTGGAATTGGTCAAGGAATGGGCAGAGCCACAGCTAGGTTGTTTGCCCAAGAAGGAGCCAAAACAGCACTCTCAGCAAGAGGGGAAGAGCGTCTTAAAGAGACAGCAAGTCAAATAGAGAGCCTGGGAGGAACTGCGATAGTAGTTCCTGGGGATCTTTCAGAAAAATCGACAGTGGACTCAATCGTGAAAAATGTGGTGGATAAATTTGGAAAAATAGATGTTTTATATGCTGCTGCTGGTGGTAATTTTGACCCGACCCGCAGCTTGGATGATATCGACCAAACTTTTTGGGATAGTACTGTTGCCAACACGATGGACAGTCTTTACAACCTTGCTCAGGCCGTTCGTCCTGTTATGAGGGACAGTGGAGGAGGATCAATAGTAACAATCGGAGCTAGTTTTAATGTACGTCAGGCAGGAAATGCTTCATATGGAGCTGCGAAAAGTGCAATTATCGGAATGTCACAAAATCTGGCAGGTGAACTGTATGGGGACAATATTAGAGTAAATACCATAGCTGCTGGTTTGTTTAGAGGTAAGCTTTCAGATGGGAAAGTGGGAAATGCTGAAGTTAATTTGAGCCGGACTGGTTATCCTCAGGATATCGCCAACGCGGCGTTGTTTTTTGCATCAGATGAATCTGCTTGGATAACTGGGCAGACCTTGGCTGTTGATGGTGGTGTAGATGTAGGTGGCCGTGGCCTATGGGACCATGAGCGATAAATTTAACGCTTGTATCACTACAGGAATTGTATGCAGGCCCAACTGCCCTCCAGGTAGACGTACGAAACCTCAGAATAGACGGTACTTTGGATCCTTAGAAGAGGCCTATGTGGAAGGCTTTAGAACCTGTCTCGTTTGCAAACCTTCTGAAGGGCCCCCAGGACCATGGATATCAGTTAAAGACCGCCACAATTAATTAAACAGCGGTTAGTCAGATGCTTCCGTTAGACTAGTTAAAAACAAAGAACTAGGGGTATGGAATGATTAAGAATTTTTCGGTTTTTTATGTCGGAAACATAGACTTGGAAGAGGTAGGGCTTGATGGGATTCCGGCTAACGATAGACGATACAAGAATAAGCAATTGATTCAATCTATGGAGACAGCAGAAGAAGCAGCCATCCTTATGGATGAACTTGGTTATTATGCGCTCTGGATGGCTGAACATCACTTTCAGAGAGAAGGGTACGAATGTATTCCCAATGTAATTATGATGGGTACGCATCTCGCTGCTAAAACAGAAAGATTAAAGTTTGGGTGTGGGTTCAATATTGTGCCTATGTGGCACCCTCTCCGGTTAGCTGAAGATTATGCCATGGCAGATGTACTCACTGGAGGGCGGATGATATTCGGGGTGGGGAGAGGTTATCACTCTCGTGAAGTAGAAACGTTTGGTTCTCCAGTTATAGATAATGATCTAAATAGAGAATTATTTGAAGAGCAAATAGAAGTCATTTTAAAAGCTTTTAACAGCGAATCATTCAGTCATCATGGGAAGAACTATACGATTCCTGCAAGCGTCCCATATAGGGGATATGACCTTGAGGAGATAACCTTGGTTCCAAGGCCCCTGAACTTGCCTGTGGAAACTTGGCAGCCTGTTGTGAGCGGTGGGAGTATCGATTTTACAGCCAGAAATGGATTCAATGGTGTGGTCGCCTTAACCGGGGAAAAATTGGTAGACCAGGCGTTTCATAAGTTTAGAGATGCATGCGCAGAAAATGGAAGAGGAAATGTGCTCGGCAGCAATTTGGCTCTAGGAATTGGATTTTACATAGCGGATAACGAGAAAGAAGCGATGGAGAAGTTACGCCCTTTCCATGATGAGCGATTTAAATGGTTTGCGCCGTTTGGGTTTGTTAGATATGCAGATGAAGATGGGCGCGTTTGGGGAACTCCGGGCGCTCCGGCGAGAACCCCCAGGATAGAGGATGGAGTCGAGCAGAAGGCATGGATATGTGGCCCA
>CAJXEF010000132.1 GCA_913052545.1 uncultured Chloroflexota bacterium | reverse complement strand
TACTACCTTGATAGCTGTTAAATCAGGTTTGTACTTAGCGAGTTCTAATTCAATTTCCTGCTGATCACCCACCAGAACAATTTCTACATTATGGCTATTTAAGGCCTGGACTGCTCCTTTTACGGTTTCAGAAGGCCCAAAATCACCTCCCATAGCATCTAAAACTATCCTAATCGGCGTGTCATTAATCTTTTTCTGCATATTTCTCTCTCATACCCTTCATCCAAGGATTAACAACTTCAAAAAATGTTGAAGTCTTTGATATTCCTATCCCCTCATGGTTAATCTTGCAGTCCCATTCAATATTTCTATGTCTTGCTCGCTCTTACAAACTTTAACAGAACAAACCAGGTTAACATCCTCATATACGGACTCTAGTTGGTCTACTTTTCCACTTACAACCAACGTATCCCCCAAATAAGCAGCTCCTTTAAAGCGTACCTTCAGACACCCACTTCTCAGCCAATCAGCTCCGAAAATTCTTACCAGTAATTCAGATACGAATGCCAAGGTAAGCATCCCATGAGCTATAATACCTCCGAACTGCGTAGTCTTTGCAAAATCATCATTTAGATGAAGTGGGTTATTATCTCCGGAGGCCTCACTATATTGAATCAGCTGTTCACGTTTAACAGATTTGAACATGCTGGGGAAAACGTATCCAACGTTAAGAGCATCGCCTGAGTCCAAATATCGGTTATTCAATTTACAGACTCTTGAGGCACTAAAACAGTACTTCTACCCACCTGTACCTCTTCGCCATCCGCATTATTCACACTATAGATCACAGTAATGAATTTCAACTCTCCCCTTCGTCTCGTTTGACTTATCTCAGCATTACCGGTGAGCGACTCTCCTATATTTACGGGGACAATAGTATCGATATCTTGAAGAGAATGGATGGTGCCACTAGGCAGTTTTAACCTCTTTAAAAGCGCTCCGATCACGAGAGCGCTGATCGCTATAGCGGGTACTATTCTACATTCAACATATTCCGGGCTAGTGTCACCTACTGAAATCAAGTATTTATTGAACCAACTCTCGGTAAGTTCCCACGTTCCCAAATTAATCTGGTTTTCGCATGTGCTCATTGCAAACAGGTTAATAATACCCAATATTTTGAACCATTCTATCAGTCTGCATATCCACTCAAGGTTGATTTAATTACGGTATGTAACAGGTTTTAATATAAAATTGCTTACTCAAAATCTGCGAAAGAAAGTTTATTTAATCGGAGAGCCCAAACGCCTTGTCGGCTAGCCCAACGATATGTTCCCCTATCGCTAATGACGAAGTAGCACCGGGAGAAGGCGCATTCAATACATGAATAGCTGTACGGCCCTGAACGATATTGAAATCATCCAATAAAGCTCCATTTTTGGCAACCGCCTGAGCCCTGACACCAGCGCCACCTGCAGCGAGATCCTCTGATTTGATATCCGGGATCAGTTTTTGAAGGTCTCTCACAAATACCGATTTATTATAAGATCTATGCATTTCAGAAATACCGGTCTTCCAATGTTTCGCAGACATTTTCCAAAATCCTGGGTAGCTTATAGTTCCCCAGCTCTCCCCAATACTGATCTTGCTTTTCTGGTAGCCTTCACGCGACCATGCCAGTACAGCATTAGGTCCTGCCTCAACGTGCCCATGGATGTTCCGTGTAAAATGAACCCCCAAAAATGGGAATGCAGGATCCGGAACGGGATATATCAGCCCCTTAACCATGTGCTGGCTCTCTGGTCTTAAAGTGTAATACTCGCCACGAAATGGAATAATCCGCAAGTCACTTAACTCTCCTGCCATCTCAGCTATTCGGTCAGCGTAAAGACCCGCGCAATTAATAAAATGTTTCGCGCTAATGACACCTTTACTGGTTGTAACGTTAACCCCGTTATTTGATACATTTATAGCTTTCACGGCTGAGCCGGTATAAATTTCCCCACCATTCTGTTGGAATTGAACAGCATATGCCGATGCTACCTTAACGTAATCAATAATCCCTGTCTGAGGAGCCCATAGAGCTCGTACGCCTTTGACATACGGTTCAATCTCTTTCAATCGATCAGCATCGATTATTTCTAGCCCCTGCACGCCATTGTCCACACCTCTTTGGTACAAAATATCCAGTCTGTCCAATTCAGATTCATCGGTTGCTACTATAGTCTTACCGCATTGATCAAATTCAATTTCATGCGCGTTACAAAACTCTCGAAGCTTTTGAGCTCCTCCGACACAAAACCCCGCTTTTTGTGAACCAGGTCGATAATATATGCCCGAATGTATAACCCCACTATTATGACCAGTTTGGTGTATGGCTAATTCATTTTCTTTTTCCACCACCGAAACCTTTAAATTAGCACCATATTTATCTAGCAATTGCATGGCAGTCGAAAGGCCTATTATGCCTCCGCCTATGATTAATACATCACAAAAATTTGAATCCATTACCCACCTTTATTTATACAAGACCAATTTTGCCGATTATGTTAACACCGGGTATGCACAGTGTAAATCCGTATAACAACCTAAGGTGTATACTGGACCAATTGAGCGTCAAGTTTCACACCTGAAACTCAATTGGCCTAAAGTCAAAATGGAGATAATCAATGTATTTCGGAATGTTCATGCAATTCGAAAAGCGAGATGGGTTAAGCCACGAAGAAGCATTTCATGAAGGATTTAATCTGGTGGATGCAGCGGAGGAGTGGGGGTTAGATGGAGCTTGGCTAGCCGAATTGCATTTCACTCCTGATAGGTCGGTCCTTTCATCCCCTATTACAATCGCTAGTTCCATAGCTACTCGAACCAAAAGAATGAAAGTAGGAATGGCGGTATACGTTTTGCCTTTAAACAATCCGCTTCGCATAGCTGAAGAAGTGGCAACAGTAGATCAAATTAGTGAAGGTCGGTTTGAGTTTGGCATAGGGCGAAGTGGGTTCGCACGCTCTTATGACGTATATGGGATACCGTACGATGAAAGTCGAGAGCGATTCCAAGAAGCTATTGAAATAATCCTAAAGTCGTGGCAAGGTGACGCTTTTTCCTACAAAGGGAAATATTATCAGGTGTCTGACGCTACAGTTTCGCCTCGCCCGTTCCAAATTCCCCATCCTCCATTCCGCATAGCCGCCACAACCGCCGAGACTTTCCCTCAAGTAGGGGAGCAAGGGCTGCCGATCTTCGTAGGCTTAAGAGGTATGGATATACCAGAACTTAAAGAAAACTTAAAGCTATATCGTTCTGCATGGAAGCAGGCAGGACATCAAGGAGAGGGTGATGTAACTCTCCGGATCCCAGTATATGTGGGTGCGACAAATTCCCAGGCTATAGACGAACCTTGGGACAGTATATACAGCTATTTTAGTAGGATGGGAACCCTTTACAGGGAATCCTCTGGGCAAGCAGGTATTAATTCGACAGAACTGCGCGATGATCGAGCTGAAAGGTTACAGGCTCTGAGTTACGAACAAATTTTAGAAACCAAAGTTGCCTTCGGTACAGGAGAACAACTAGTCGAGCGGTTCAAACGGTTAGAAGAGGATTTAGGGTTAAACGGAATAGTTGCTGAATTAAATCCAGGTGGGTTGATCCCTGCGCCTCAAGTCATGTCCAGCCTCAAAATGCTGACCCACCAAGTTATCCCAAGTTTTAAATGATAGTTTTTGGTACTACATCTTGGTTGAAATCTTTAATCTAGAGCAGGAGACTCTTGAATTTGAAAATAGCAATATTAGACGACTACCAGAGTATATCTCAGGAAATGGCCGATTGGTCTATTTTGCCTGCTGGAACTCAAATCGAACGATTTAGTGACCACCTAGACAATGAAGACCAACTAGTCGAACGGCTACGAGATTTTCAAATCGTCATGGGCATGAGGGAACGTACACCTTTCCCTCGTTCATTACTAGAGCGGTTACCTCAATTACGTCTTTTAATAACAACAGGTGGCAGGAACGCGTCATTTGATACCGTAGCCGCTACTGAATTGGGAATTATATGTTCTGGTACTGGAGGACAAGGCGAAGGACCTACCGAACTTACCTGGGGGTTGATTATTGGGCTTTTACGCCAAATTCCCCAAGAATTCCAAGCTGCTAAGCATGGGATATGGGGATCTACCGTAGGTGTAGGTTTGAAAGGGAAAACACTAGGCTTGCTCGGTCTGGGGCACATCGGATCGCTGGTTGCACGCGTCGGCAATGCTTTTGACATGAGGGTGATTGCATGGAGTCAAAATCTGACTCAAGAGCGCGCTGATGAATGCAACGCAACATTAGTCGATAAAACCACATTATTTACAGAATCAGACGTAGTCTCTATACATGTTAGGCTCAGTGATAGAACACTGGGTTTGGTCACATTGCAGGAACTCAACATGATGAAACCAACCTCATATTTAATAAATATTTCCAGAGGACCAATAGTTGTAGAAACAGACTTGGTCCAAGCTCTAAAAGATGGATCCATAGCAGGTGCAGGATTAGATACTTTTGACGTTGAACCTCTCCACAAAGATCATCCTTTGCTAACACTAACCAATGTACTTTCCACACCACATATAGGATACGTCACCAGAGAAGGGTATCAAGCTTTTTATAGCGGAGTTGTCGAAAACATCAATGGTTATCTAGGAGGGGAACCGATCCGGGTTATTAACCCCGAAGTATTGGAATCCTCCGCATTGAGAACCTCTCTATAGGTTAAATCTTTTTATAGCACAGGTGCGAAAGAGTCATGAAAGCTGTAAGGATCCACGAATTTGGTGATTTAGACGTATTAAAATGGGAGGAAATTGACCGACCCAAACCTCGGGCTAACCAGGTTCTCATACAAGTTGAGTCGGCCGGAGTCAATTACGCTGATTTGATGCGGCGACAAGGTGGTTATCCTGGCCCCGATCTCCCGTCCACATTGGGATTAGAAGCTGCGGGAACCATAGTAGAATTGGGAAGCGACGTGGTGGGGTTAGAAATCGGCCAGAAAGCCATGGGAATGGGCCCCCAAGGAAACGCTGAATACGTAGCGGTAAATTCTAATTTTGTGTTCCCTTACCCGGCCGAACTCGACTCGACAGAAGCAGGGGGAATGCCAATTACCTTTTTGACGGCTTACCATCTTCTTAAGACCCGGGGAAATATGCAGGAAGGTCATACAATCTTAATTCAGGCCGGCGCTTCAGGAGTCGGCACTGTCGCAACGCAACTAGCTAAATCGTGGGGCGCCAGGGTGATCACAACAGCATCTTCACAAGAGAAATTGGACCTTAGCAAATCGTTGGGATCAGACATAACAATAAATTACACCAACCAAGATTTTGAATCAGAAATAGACGCCATCACCCAAGGAAAAGGAGTAGACCTAGTTCTGGAATGCGTCGGTGGCGAGGTACTGGAAAAAAGTGTGCGGTGCCTGTCATCCTACGGAACATTGATTAGCTATGGAAACGCTTCCGGGGTGCCTGCTAATTTGACATCAACCGACATCACCTCAGCTAACCGAACAGTCATAGGTTTCAGTATGGGGCGCTCACCAGTCGGAACATTAGACCATCAGACAGCCATGTCAAAACTTTTCCCCATGATTATAGAAGGAAAGGCTAAATTAATAGTTGATAGCGTACTTCCCATGCATGAGGTAGCAAAAGCGCACCACCATTTAGCCAACAGGGGGACCAAAGGCAAAGTGATTTTAACTCCCTAGCTAGCAGGATTAACCCTTTATACCGAAAACTCGTGCAAACGGACAATACGGTATCTAACTAAATTCATTTAAACGGCCGTTTGACCCTCAACTGAGTGAGATTCAAATTAGGGAGGCCTACAATCGGGCTTTTAACGTTTCTAAAAGTGACCAGAGCCT
>CAJXEF010000131.1 GCA_913052545.1 uncultured Chloroflexota bacterium | reverse complement strand
ACCAAATATTCGGGGTGTGCAAATTCGCTGTTCAACGTCATAAACTCTCCATGGGAGTTTTAAAGAACAAATGATTTTGGTCAGGCAATTCTAGGACACCAATACATAGCGGTCAATTAAGTGATCCTTAACTTGTTAGTATTTACATCTACCGCTAGAATGAGAGCCGTCAAGCCTATCATTAGGGAAAGACCCAACCCAGTCAAATGCCGGTTTACGAGATATTTCATTATCAAGATCAAGCAAGCGATATATCTTATAATTAAATTCGCTAACTTAACGAAAAAATTAGGCCGTGAGGGTACATAAATGGTACAGCAGGGACAAATTGACCATTTACTCCAAGAAACCAGTGAAATTGAACCACCTTTGCATGTATCCCAGCAGGCCACTCTCAAGAATTACGACGAGGTGTACCAGCAATCAATAGCTGATCCCGAAAAATTTTGGGCCGAAATAGCTTCTGAACTGGATTGGTTTAAACCATGGGATAAGATTTTTCAATGGGATTACCCTAATTTTCAGTGGTTCTTAGGTGGGCAATGCAACATCACCTACAATTGCCTGGATAGACATCTTACCTCTGAAAAGAAAAATAAAGCAGCTTTTATTTGGTTAGGGGAAGACGGATCTGAACGGGTCTTTACTTATGGACGGTTAGCCCAGTTAGTTAATCGTTGCGCAAACGGTCTTAGATCCTTAGGGATAGGCAAAGGTGACCGCGTCGTCATATATATGCCTTTGAGCCCCGAAGGGGCCATAGCTATGCTTGCATGCGCACGCATAGGAGCCATCCACAGTGTCGTTTACGCGGGGTTTAGTATTGGCGCTTTAAAAGACCGTTTAATTGACGCCCAAGCCAAAGCGTTAATCACCGGTGACGCCGGATACCGGCGAGGGAACCGAGTTGATCTCAAAGGCATCAGCGATGAAGCAGTAAAAGGATTGGATTTTTTGGAACACATCATCGTTTGGCGACGAGAAGATCAGAAACCTGACCTCGGACCGAAGGAAACGGATTTTAACCAAATGTTGAGCGAAAACAGCATATATTCGGACCCAGAGGTTATGGAGTCAGAAGACCCTCTATATATACTTTACACTAGTGGAACTACTGGGAAACCGAAAGGTGTTCAACACGTTCACGGTGGATACATGGTTGGCACCTACTACCATTTCAAAACATTCTGGGATGTCAAAGACGATGATGTGTTTTGGTGTACATCCGATATAGGCTGGGTAGTAGGGCACAGTTATATTGTTTACGCTCCCCTGATCGCTGGGGCAACTACTATTTTCCGTGAAGGTGCTCCAGATTTCCCAAGCCCCGATATTTTCTATGAGACTATAGAAAATTACGGAGTTAACGTGATCTTTACTGCGCCAACATTGATTCGGATGCTCATGCGGTACGGCGAAGAATATCCCCTAAAACACGATTTGCGAACACTTCGTTTTCTGACCTGCGCTGGAGAGCCTCTTAATCCAGAAGCCCAAAAATGGGCTTACCAATATCTTTGCGGAAATGGAGACTGGGGATATTTAGTAGATAATTGGTGGCAAACAGAAACCGGTGGACCATGTCTGGGAACACTGGCAGCAATGCCATCCCGGCCAGGACGCGTAGGCAAACCCCTACCGGGCGCGGTAATGGATATAGTTGATAGAGAGGGTCAACCTATTGAAGAACCAGACAAGGGAGGGCTATTAGTGATTAAAAAACCCTTCCCTCACTTTTTCCGAACAGTATACGGTGCTCCAGAACGCTACGCCGAGAACTGGAACACCATCCCCGGTTGTTATCTAACCGGAGATGTTGCCTTAAGAGATTCGGACGGATATTACATGGTAGTAGGCAGAGCAGACGATGTCTTAAACGTAGCTGGGCACAGAATTGGTTCAGCAGAAGTGGAGAGTGCGCTGGTTTCCCACCCGTCTGTTGCTGAAGCCGCTGTAATCGGGAAACCAGATGAACTACGAGGTGAATCTATCAAAGGATTCGTCACTTTGCGCGTAGGAAACGAGCCTTCCGACCGAATGATTTCCGACCTCCAATCACATGTTAGGCAAGAGTTGGGGCCAATTGCCGTTCCATCCGAAATTGAATTTGCCCCCACACTGCCTAAGACACGATCAGGGAAAATAATGCGGAGACTTTTAAAAGCCCAGGAGTTAGGCTTAGATCCAGGAGATATTACTACCTTAGAAGATTAGTTATACCGAGCTTGGTATAAATATAATTTTAGGGCCACATTCATAAAGAGTTACTGGATTTAATTGAACCCATATCCAAAGAGGTAATCCTAAATGAAAGTTTATTATTTCAGTGAATTCCCATATCACGAGTATCCTGATGAAGAGGGAGATAAATTCCCCTCACTCCGTCTGACATTCCCAAACACCTATTTCGACCCAAATAAGGGAACCGATCTTTTCAAGCGATATTTCGACGAGTCTATGTATGTAGACGAGCTTGGCTTTGATGGCATTATGGTCAATGAACACCACAATACCCCATCATGCATGAATGCCTCATGTAATTTAACCGCTGCGGTATTAGCAAGAACAACACAACAGGCCAAAATTCTCCTCTTAGGGAATATTCTCCCCATCCATGACAACCCGGTACGCCTCGCCGAAGAAATCGCAATGATCGACGTTATATCCGGAGGCAGGGTCATATCAGGAATGGTTAGAGGCACCGGAGTAGAAACATTAGCAACAAATGGAAATCCTCTCGACAATAGAGGCAGGTTCGAAGAGTGCCATGATTTGGTGATTAAAACATGGACAACACCCGGGCCTTTCCGATGGGAAGGAGAGCATTACAACTTCAGGGTCGTGAACCCCTGGATGGTACCCGTACAAAAACCGCACCCACCGATCTGGGTGCCAGGAACCGCAAGTCCTGAAACCGCCGAATGGTGTGCCAGACATGGTTACACATACGTGGCTTTCTTAACACCTCTAGACGTTACAGAAGACTTATTTCAGATTTATAGGACAGCAGCATCGGCAGCAGGCCACCAAACTTCCCCCGATAATTTTGGATACCTAATTTGCTGCTACGTTGGAGAAACGCAGGAACAAGCAGACGAAGAGGCTAAAAACTTCATCTGGCGTATGGGGACTACCACCAGAGGACCTAGAGAATACATGAATCCCGTTGGATACAGGAGTCAAGCGGGAGAACAAGTCGCAGCTCGAAGAGCCGTCCGTCCTTTGATCCAGCAAAGCTTCGAAGAATTGAAGGAAAACTACCACATAGTATGCGGAACGCCAGAAACAGTATTAGAGAAATTAGAATATTTACACACCCGTTTAGGAATGGAGCATTTAATATTCTATGGTCAAGAATCTAGAATGTCCCATAAAGCTACCATGACTAATATCGGTTTATTTGGGAAGGAAGTTTTGCCCACTATCCAAAAATGGTAGGGCAGAGAGCGGTTTAACTGTTAGCGTTTCGCATAAACACAGTTTTGAAAATGCAACGTTTGAAAACACTAGCAATGTTCCTATGTGATGATTGGGATTTAGAATATAATCTATCCGGATCAGTAGCTATGAGTAAATAAACGAGGGGAGAACATGAGTGTAGCCATCGGATACGTTCCCGGCGCCTTTGGACAAGGTGGTGATGACCCTGAATTCCTCAAGAAGTTGGTCAAGGTGGGGGATGACTATGGGTATGATTCCATTTGGCTAAGCGATCGGATAGTCAGTGAAAGATTTAACCTAGAACCGATGATAGCGTTATCGATGGTAGCAGCCTACTCTGACCGCTTAAAATTTGGGACTAGCGTCTTAGCTTTGCCCTTACGTAACCCGGTCATTCTTGCTAAACAAGTAGCGACGTTGGATTACCTGTCACAGGGGAGATTTTTCCCTGCAGTCGGCTTAGGTCAAGAGGAACCAGAGGAATATGAAGCCTGTGGTGTTCCTAAAGGGGATAGAGCCCAGCGGACGGACGAAGCTATAGTTCTGATGCGGAGGTTATGGCAAGAGGAGAATGTTACCCATGAGGGCCAATTCTTTAGTTGTCACGACATTACTATAACTCCCAAACCCTTCCTTCAACCTTCTCCACCTGTTTGGATTGGAGGACGCAGCGCTGCCGCAGCCCGCCGCGTTGGAAGGGTTGGAGACGGCTGGTTGGTATCCAGCGCAACCCCAGAGGAAGTTAGAAAAGGTAGAGAGATATTATTTGAAACAGCGGAAAAATGTGAACGAGAGATTGAGGAAGATCATGTAGGTGTACTGATTGGTTATTACATAACTCCCGACAGAAAATCAGGAATAGAAAAAACACACCAATTCGTAACCCGTCACCGACCAGATGCGCATTTTACAGAGTTTAACGCGATTGGGACCACAGAACAGGTAACCGAACTAATAAACGATTACGTCGATGCGGGTGGTTACAAGTTCGTAGTGCGTCCTCTTTGTGCGGCCGAAGAATCTATGGAACAGTTGGAGATCATGGGGCAAGAAATACTACCTAAATTTCATAATTAGTTGAAACCACTTAACTTATAGGATCAAACTCATACTAATAACAAAGCACAGTCTCCTAAATTCATTCCCCTACAAGTATAGTTCGGAGAGCCAAATAGGATGGTTTCTTGGTGTCATTAAATAGGACCCGCACCAGATTGAAACAATCCATTCCCCCAGCATTCCTATACCCGGAATATCGTGCATTTTGGATAGGGATGCTGGCTTCGGTTAGCGGATTCCAAATGATGCAGTTTGGTCAAATAGTCCTAGTGCACCGATTAACTGAATCTACAATCTTCCTAGGATTACTAGGGCTGTCATCCGGTATACCAGCTATAATTCTAAATCCATTAGGGGGAGTATATGCAGACCGGTGGGACAGGCGCCGCTTAGTAGTTTTCACGCAAATTATCACGGCCTTGTTACTTCTTCTCCTCGCAATCTTAACTTGGACAGGCCTGGTGAATGCCTGGCATTGCCTAGTCATAGCGTTTCTAGTCGGATCAGTTGAGGCATTTGATCAATCAGCGCGTAGAGCTCTTTTCCCACATCTCGTCCCCCGTTCGGCACTCGTCAGCGCAGTTGCCTTAAACTCAGCTATTTGGTCAGGCACCCGAATCGTGGCACCAGCTGCCGCTGGCTTAATCATAGCTTTTTTCAACCCAGCCATAGCATTCTTTATAGCATCTTTGGGGTTCGTTGTGATGGCTTATTTTATTTATCGGCTAGCCCCAATCCCTTCACCTGCCACTACAAGAATCAGTCCTGCCAAAGAAATGTTGGAAGGTTTGAATTTTATACGAAGAAACTCTCCTTTCCCGTTTTTGATCGTGATGACTTTCTTCAACAGTTTCTTTGGCATCTCATACATATACTTGATGCCAGTTTTCGCCATCGACATTTTAAAAATCGGAACAATCGGACAAGGATGGCTACTAAGCATCAGTGGGGTCGGTTCATTAGTCACTACTGTGTGGCTGGGAACTGCTAAAGAAATCAAAAACAAAAGCATTTTAGTTATCGGCGGAGGGATTAGTTTTGGTTTATCCGTAGCAGCTTTCGGATTGACTTCGCGATTTTTCCCTTCCTATGGGATGGCCTTGGCATTAATGCTCTTCATCGGACTAACCAGTTCTACCTACATGATATCTATTCAAAGTTCCTTGCAATTGTTAGTACCTGACAACATGAGAGGGAGAGTAATGGGATTTTTCGGTATGTCTTGGAATATCTTACCCATCGGCGGTATGCAGGTCGGAACGTTGGCAAGTTTCATTACAGCACCTTACGCTGTAGCTACAGGGGGATTAGCCGTAGCAGCTTTCACATCCCTTGCTTTCACATTTAGTAGCAAAGTCAGGGACTTGAATACTCTTATACGGAATTAGGCCGCCATTTAAGTTGGTCCTATCCCGTAAGATCTTG
>CAJXEF010000130.1 GCA_913052545.1 uncultured Chloroflexota bacterium | reverse complement strand
CTGTTAGCCTTGTACCTTTACGTAACGTGGCTTCTGTAGAATTGTCATTCACCTCCGGCTCAAAGGTGGCCAAAGCAGAAATAGATGTTCTTAATACGTCCATTGGATGAGCATCTTTTATGATCCGAATAATATCTATGATGGGCTCTGGCAGTTCCATACTCGATTTTAGATCAGATACAAACTCAGACAATTCTCCCGTAGTGGGAAGCTCACCTATCATTACCAAATATATAATTTCTTCAAAACTACAATTTTCTGCTAAATCATCAATTGAAAACCCACGGTAGTATAGTTTGCCTGCCTTGCCATCTATGTAGCTCGATGTAGTCCTATCTATATAAACCTCGCGCAAACCCCTATACAGAGTTGCATTTTCTTCCGTCATCGATTACCTCCAAATGGCTAGTCAACAAACCTAATCTCACCCTGGATTGATTAGATCCTATCTAGGCGAAACAATTTAGCAGCTTTTTGTAGAAAAAAGCCTTGCAATTTTATCAATCGAGTTAAATTTTAGTCAAGTTGATCAAGAAGAAGGGACAGTAATAAGCAAATTGAGAGCAATTTGGAGTATAAATTTACTTGTCATAGTTGACAGTCGATTTTAGCTCGGCCTGATCCGCAATCCTAACTTTAGCCTTTCTCATTGGATATTTATTTTATCAGTTAAATTATTTGTTAATTTGCCAAAATGCTCTACAATCAATCTGTGTCACGTTTCTTAACAGCCATATAATGCCCAATAATGCAAAATAACAATAACCTCACTCCAATCGAAGTACCTGAAGTTGTAGTTCAGAGACTACCCATATATGTGAGAATCCTAAGCCAATTACTGGATTCTAAGGTGGAAGTAATAAGCTCTCATCAGCTGGGGGGACTTCTACAAATGACACCCGCTCAAATAAGAAAAGACCTTAGTTATTTTGGAAGATTTGGAAAACAGGGGCGAGGATACAATATTCAATTTCTTCTAGATGAGCTCCGACAGATATTAGGAATTGACAGAGCCTGGAAGGCATGTCTGGTAGGTTTGGGGAGGCTTGGCAGAGCGATAATAAACTATCCTGGCTTTTCTCCTGAAGGATTTGAGATAGTTGCAGCCTTTGATAATGATATTGATCAATACAACTCTAGGTTGGGAACTATTTCGGTTCAGTCTATGGGGGAAATTGCCAGAACCGTCAAAGCCAAAGACATATCGATCGGAATAGTAGCTGTACCTTCAAATCAAGCCCAATCCGTGATAGACACTTTGGTTGAAAGCGGAATAAGCGGGATTTTAAATTATGCGCCTATAGCCCCGTTTGCACCGGCCAATGTAGTCATGAGAAATATCGATCCTGTTTTATCTTTGCAGTCTATGACCTTCTATATGAAGGGTGTTGAATAATTAATTGGAGCAAAAACTATTGATTGCTATTGGCTAGAATTCTGACATGGTCCCCGGCAACCTCTAGAAAACCTCCATTAATTGTTATAACTGATTCTTGTCCATCTTTCCGCACCACAACATCTCCGGAGTTGAGAGCTGTAAGTAAAGAAGCGTGCCTGGGGAGTATCCCTAACTGGCCTTCCGCGCCTGGTGCTATAACTATATCAACGTCGTCAGAAAAAACAGTTTCTTCAGTTGTTACAACTTCTAATTTCACAGTACCACCTTTAAAACTATGAGGTTTCTGCCATTGATGCGCCCTTATCAACAGCTTCTTCAATTGTTCCTACCATATAGAAAGCCTGTTCAGGTAATTCGTCATGTACACCATCAAGAATTTCCTTGAAACCCTGTACCGTATCTCTTAGAGCAACATATTTACCTGCTTGTCCAGTGAAAACTTCTGCAACTGAGAAAGGCTGTGTCAGAAACCTTTGAATCTTTCTAGCCCTAGAGACTATAGCTCGGTCTTCATCAGACAGTTCTTCAATTCCCAGTATCGCAATAATGTCCTGCAGCTCCTGATACCGTTGGAGAACCTGCCGGACACCAGTCGCCACATCGTAGTGTTCCTGCCCTACAATGGCAGGTTCTAAAATGTTAGAGAATGACGTCAAAGGATCCACGGCTGGGTATAATCCTTGGGAAGCAAGTGCTCTTTCTAGAGTCATCACTGCATCCAAGTGGCCAAAAGTTGTGACGATGCCCGGGTCAGTGTAATCATCGGCTGGAACATAAACAGCTTGCACTGATGTAATAGAACCATTCTTTGAGGAAGTAATCCGTTCTTGGAGGGCACCCATCTCCGTTCCCAATGTAGGCTGGTACCCGACGGCAGAAGGCATTCTTCCTAAAAGTGCCGACACTTCCATCCCAGCGAGAATGTACCGGTAGATGTTGTCTACGAAAAGAAGAACATCTTGTCCTCTTTCCTCCTTGAAATATTCTGCCATCGTCAATCCGGTCTGTGCTACCCGGGCCCGGATTCCGGGAGGTTCGTTCATTTGTCCGAATACCAACACTGTCTGAGGTAATACTCCCGCTTCCTTCATCTCATTCCAAAGATCATTTCCTTCCCTCGACCGTTCGCCAACTCCGGCAAAAACTGACACCCCTTGATGCTCCGTTGCAATGTTGTTTATAAGCTCCTGAATAACAACAGTCTTCCCTACTCCAGCCCCGCCAAATGCTCCAATCTTCCCTCCCTTGGTAAAGGGAGTCATCAAGTCCAATACTTTTATACCAGTCTCTAATACTTCGACTTCAGTAGCTTGGTCTTCAAAGGAGGGAGCTGGTCTGTGGATCGGCCATTTTTCTGATCCTTCGATTTCTCCCAACCCATCCAGGGTATCTCCAAGAGTATTGAATAGTCGGCCAAGAGTCGCGTCTCCCACCGGTACGGCAATTGCTTCACCGGTATCAACTGCGTCAGTACCTCTAATTAAACCTTCGGTCGGACCCAATGCTAAGCACCTTACCCAGTTGTTACCGATATGTTGTTCCACCTCGAGAACAAGTTGTTCATCCCCAATAGTGGTCTCCAAGGCGTTATACACCAGCGGCATACCATCCGGTGGAAATTCCACATCCACCACTGTCCCAATTACCTGTACTATCTTTCCCGTTGCCATTCTATACTCCTGAGCCTAAATAGCATTAAATTTTTTAGCTTTCAAGTGCGGCTACTCCTCCAACAATATCGAGGAGTTCTGTTGTAATTGTCTCTTGTCTTAGTTTATTCATTAGCAAGGTCAGATCTTCAACCATTTCGTTAGCATTATCAGTGGCCTGATTCATAGCTACCATTCTTGCTGACTGCTCGCTTGCATTCCCTTCGAGTACAGCATGATGTACCAAAGTTTCAACATACCTTGGAAGCAATCTTCCGAGAACTTCAGCCGCATTTGGTTCAAATATATATCCAACAGAATTGACTGAAACTTCACTCGGTATCACAGGAAGTAATGGTTCTATGACAGGTCTCTGAAGTGTTGTGTTTACGAAATGACCATAACTTATATGGAACGAATCCACCATTTCCTTTGAAAACGATTCCGTTATAGACCTTGCAATAGCAAGTGTGTCACCAGGGCTGGGTCTATCACCAATGCCGGTATATTCAGCGATTATTTCAAGGCCATTTCGTCTTGCAAAATCAAGACTTTTCTTTCCTACAGCTACTACTTTAACAGGGGTGCTTTGTAATTTGATAAAGCCACTAACAGATCTCAATATGTTAGCGTTTAGTCCACCCGTAAGACCTCTGTCTGGGGCAATTATGGCAATCCCTGCATTTTTTATTGGGCGGCTTTCCAGCAAGGGTTGGTGGGATTCATCTTCATCCATCTGGGAAACCACATTGGAGACTATAGCAGCCATATTTTCCGCGTACGATCTACCTTGAGTGGCAGCGTCTTGGCTTCTTCTCAATTTCGAAGCGGCGATCATAGCCATTGCTTTAGTAATTTTCGCCGTATTTTCGACGCTTCTGATACGCCTAGCTATTTGTCTAACACTAGCCATTTAGTTAGCCAACCCACTTTTCTTAAATTCTTCTATGGCAGAATTCAGTGACGTACGAGTATCATCACTCAGATCAGCCTCATCTGCGATAATTTTCAAAAGATCTCCATGGCTGGAACTCATATATGCATGGAGTGCTTCTTCCCAAGCGGTAATGTCAGCTACTTCCACGTCATCCATATGTCCTTCGTTTAGAGCATACAAAATAACGACTTGCTGTTCCACCGGCAAAGGAACGTTTTGACCTTGCTTCAACACCTCAACACTTCTCTGCCCTCTTTCCAGTTGCCTGCGAGTCGATACGTCAAGATCGTCGGTCCCAAATTGAGCAAAAGTTACAAGTTCCCTGTATTGTGCTAGCTCAAGTCTCAGCTGACCTGCCACTGCTCTCATTGCCCTAGTTTGGGCTGCACTACCTACACGGGACACTGAAACTCCAACGTTGACAGCTGGCCGAATCCCAGAGTTAAACAACTCCGGCTCCAGATATATTTGTCCATCTGTAATGGATATGACATTAGTGGGAACATAGGCTGAAACGTCTCCAGCCTGGGTTTCAATTACTGGTAAGGCCGTTATCGATCCACCACCATGGGCGTCGTCCATCTTTGCAGCCCTTTCTAACAATCTACTATGAAGATAAAAAACATCCCCAGGATACGCTTCTCGACCAGGTGGCCGCCTCAGCAGTAAGGACATCTGCCTATAGGCCCAAGCGTGTTTGGACAAGTCGTCATAGGCTATCAAGACATCCTTACCTTGAGCCATAAAATATTCAGCCATGGCGCATCCTGTATATGGGGCTAAATATTGAGCCGGAGCAGAATCAGATGCGTTAGCTGCGACAACAATTGTGTGTTCCATTGCGCCCTGTTGTTCCAGGATTCCGACTATCTGAGCGACCTTACCCACCTTCTGGCCAACGGCGACATAGACGCAAATCATGTTTCCACCCTTCTGGTTGATGATTGCGTCGGTACATATAGCTGTTTTACCTGTTGTACGGTCTCCAATAATCAACTCTCGTTGCCCACGACCAATAGGTATCATTGCATCCACAGCCTTGATGCCTGTCTGCACAGGGGTGTCAACAGACTTCCTTATCGCTACGTTAGGGGCCACAATTTCCACTTCCCTAGTCTCATCAGTGTCAACCGGACCTTTTCCATCAATTGCGTTACCTATCCCATCAACCACCCTCCCTAAAAGTGCTTCCCCAACGGGAACCTGCATTACTCTTCCAGTTCCCCTAACCTCGGTACCTTCGCTGATCGCTGATGGATCACCTAGAATCACGATACCAACACTGTCTTCCTCCAAGTTCAGAGCCATTCCAGCCACTCCTCCCTCGAATTCCACCAACTCGTTGTAGGCAACACCGGACAAACCATGTACTCGGGCAATACCATCTCCTACTTCTATCACCGTGCCTACGTCAACCATACCGAGATCGGTACCGAATCCCTCTATTTGTTTCTTTATTACCGATGCTATGTCCTGTCCTCTGACAGCCATATCACCCTCCGTTTTATGGGATTAACCCGCTTATTTTGTTTTTTGAACGTATTAACCTGAATTCAGGCGCCCCTAATGAGCTCTCTCCGCATATCTTCCAATTGAGTTTTAACACTGCCATCTAGCAATCTATCTCCTACTCTAGCTAGGTATCCCCCAAGTATGGACTCATCAACATAAGTTGTGACCGACAGTTTTTTTCCTACCATTTGAGTTAGTTTATCCACTATGTCTTTTTCTTGCTCTTCAGTGAGTTTAACCGCAGATATAATCTCTGCTCGTTCCATTCCTTTTTCTGAATCTACCAATTCCTGAAAAGCATCTGCAATACCGGAAAGGGAAGCTACAGAGTTCCGAGTAGCCAGCAAAGAAATCAAATTCAATGGCAGGTCTGATATGGACTCAGAAAAGGCTTCTTTAATTATCTCTATTTTCTTTGCATTTTCGATTTTTGGGGAGTCTATAAACGCGATGAAATCGGGGTTCCTAGAGGAACTTGCCAGTACTAGA
>CAJXEF010000129.1 GCA_913052545.1 uncultured Chloroflexota bacterium | reverse complement strand
GGAACATATTCAGACTACCGTGATAACAAAATTCATCCATCATGACTACATCACCGGGATCAATAAAAGCATCGACGAAAACCTGACATGCACCTCCGGCCCCACTGGCTAGAAAAATATTATCTGCCGGAATATCTGAACCTCGGTTGGAAGCCAATTCAGAGGATATGAATTCCCTCAGCCCTTCATGCCCCTGTGGGGGAGGGTATGTACCTAAAGACCTCCCGTCTCTCTCAATAACCGTCGCCGCTGCTTCAGCAAATTCTTTGAGTGCCATAGCATCTGGATCCGTATAAGTTACCGAAAATATATATTCAACTTCCTCTCTTAATCCTGGGGGCATCTCTATTTCTGCTGGCAGATTAGTAGAAGCTAATTGTTGGTAGTTATACGCCATTTCTTGATACTCCAAATTCTAACTAGAGCGGAAGGTATATTTTCTCGCCCGACTGAGAACTACGGGTCACGGCTTCGGTAAATTCCATATAGCGGACACCATCTTCAAAAGATGTATGGGTTATCTCTTCAATGCCTCTAATCGCATTTATAAACTCCTCTTCTACCCTCCATCCACCGGTCAACTCGGGCTTTATAGCTATCTCAGAAAGGGAAGAATCTGACTTTCTCCCACCAAAAAGTTTGAGGTCTGCTTGGTTTGTAGCATCTACATGCAAAGTACCTTCTGTACCATAAATCCATACACCATTTCCCGGAGCATGACCCAAGACATCGCTGAACCTAATATGCAAAACCGGGCCTGTAAACATCTCACACAGGATTTCAACGTGGTCAGGTATCGTCAGCACCTGCAAATCGCCATTTTGATCAGGTCGTTGAGGTACTGTTACTCTGGTTATTGCTTGAACTGTAGCCGCAGGGCCTATCCATCGCATTACAGCCTCGTACCAGATACCCAGACCCATGATGTTATAGCCACTAAAATCTCTACTTTGGCGCCAATGATATGGCTTGTCCTTATCGACAAATCCTCCCTGGGTGATAGCAGCATCCACCGACAATATGTCCCCCAGATATCCGTCTTTAATAAGAGTTTTGATGGTCTTATCTAAATTTAGGGTGTGGGGTGCTGGAACTATTTGGGTAACAAGACCCGGAAAATTCTTAGAAGCTTCCAACATGATATGAGCCTCTGAGGCATTTGTTGCCATTCTAGCCTCGGTCTGCACATGTTTCCCGTTTTCCAAAGCGGCGAGTACCAGGGTGCAGTGCATGTACGGCCAAGTTCCTATACATACAGCATCGTTATCAGGGTCCTCCATAACATCTATCCAATTGTCATAAACTTTCTCTATACCAAATTCATCGGCGACTCTTTTCCCAGATGCCATACTTCTATTACAAACACTGTCTATAACTACATTATCCATGGCATTAAGCCCAGGTATATGCCTAAGTGTTGTATTTCCACCAGCCCCAACAAGTCCGATTTTTATGCTTTCACCTGTCATAATTGGTACCTCTTCAGTTTTCCCTTAAATTGTCATATTGAATATGGATTATATTTGAGTCGTCATTGGCAGTCTACGCAGAGAATCGAGCTGGGTCCGATTCCGCCAATACAGGGTGAGATTCACCACGAGAAACTAGATCAGCTATCAACATACCAGCACCAGGTCCTCTTCCGAAGCCCGAGGAACAAAGCCCTGTTACCACAAATAAATTATCATTCGATGGTATCCTGCCGATAACTGGCTGACCGTCCTTCGAAAATGGCATCAATCCAGACCACGTCGTCGATATTGGTAATCCGGATAACAAAGGAAGAACTTCTGTAGCCTGTCCTTTGTTAATTTCCACCCCTCCCGCGTCCACTGTCTTATTGAAACCGGCGTCTCGACGATCACCGCCAAAGATAATTTCTCCATTTTTACGTTGTCTTCCATATAGGTGTCTCGTTACTCTTTGTTCTCCAAAGTGAGTTAATTCAGGCGGAGAAATGCTGTCTACGTATGGATTTTCACTCCAATGAAAACTAGATTCAAATGATGAAATTGTGCTGAAAACCCTGGGCGGCAAAGGGTCTGTAGACCACATTTGTCCTACAACTGGTTCTATAGGTATATTTGCGCCTACCATTTCACCAATATTTTTACACCAGGCCCCGGCAGCAATAACAACGAACTGTGCCTCATAATTCCCGTTATTTGTCTCAAGATCCCATATTCCATGGTGTGATCGCATACCAATTACCTGGGTATTTGTTTGCACTTTAGTACCTGCATTCAAAGCAGCTTGCCCAAATGCCCGCGTTGTCTTTAGTGGATCAGCCTGACCTCTCGTAGGAGAATAAACATATCCAAGCAAATTTGGGTTCAATTCCGGCTCTATCGCCTTCGCCTCGTAAGAACTCAATAGCTGCAGGTTAAAACCATCTTTTTGAGATTGTATAACCCGGTTCTGGGCATACGAATATTGCTGTTCATTATGTATTGCCGTAAAAGACCCTGACTGTCTAAATTCCAAGTCATAACCCAACTCAATCTGTAGCCGCTTGAAAATGTTCAGGCTCCCCATTGTTAGGTATTCCTGCAATTTAGGCGAATTACCCCATCCTGCACCACCAAGTCCTCCCATATTGACTCCGGATGCCTCCCCCGAAACCTCCCCCATATCCAAAAGCAAAGTTGACATTCCTGATTCAGACAAGTGAAAGGCTGCAGAACAACCTGCTATACCAGCACCTATTACGATCACATCAGCATTCAAATTACTTCGCTCCCATTTTTGATAAAAAACTATATCTTGGGATAATTAAGTCGTCCTTGTCGTTCAGTGAAAGCCCTCAACAAAAAACCATCACCAGTCGTGACATACAAGGTCGATAAATCCTCACCGCCAAATGAACAATTGGTTGGCCTATCAAACGGAGTAGAATGTGTTTCCAGCACCTCTCCTGACGCAGAAAATACGTATATCATGGGGCCTGGTCCCCCCGCCTTATATCCAGCGGTAGCCACGATATTTCCATCTGCATCAAGCACCATCCCGTCTATCCCCCTGTGTTCGCCAAAATCATGTATTACCTCATGGTCGCCTAATGACCCATCCGCATTAACCGGGTAAGCTCGTAGCTGTCTTTTTTCCTCCGGTAATCGACCACTTTGAGCCACATACAAAGTTTGAAAATCTAGGGAAAACAGAAGCCCGTTCGGCCGGGTAGTATCCTCGGTTACTCGGCTCACAGCCGTTGACTTCCCGTCTGTCATATCTATTCTGTAGACAGAGTCATGGTCCAACTCTTTATTTGACCTATCTTCGCTCCAAGGACCACCGGCACCTTCATAAAAAGGATCTGTAAACCAGACTCTTCCCTGAGGATCTATCGCCAAATCATTTGGAACGTTAAATCTGCTGCCTTGATACGATTCCGCTAAAACCTCTGTTGAGTCACCGTCATATCTGACAACTCTTCTTCCTCCCCCTTCGCAAGCATACAAGTTTCCAGATTCATCAAACATCAATCCATTGGCACAATTAGTATTTTCTCTAAAAACCTCAGTCGTGCTTGTTCTAGGATTAAATCTATATATTTTGCTTTCAGGAATGTGGGTGAATAAAAGAGATTCACCGTCCCACGCTGGACCCTCACTGGTACCCCCAAATGGTCCTTGTACTGCTATGAAATCCCAACTCATTATTTCTTCCTCCTAAATTACTTCTTCTGACTCGCCTACAACACCGATGGTCTCACCACCTAGTTCAGATCCTACTGATTTTATTTCTCCAAACTCCTCTCTATACCCATTATGCATAGTTCTGGCATCACTTGAGTAAAGAACAAACCTTGCTCCTTCTCGAAGCCATTTTTGAGTCAGTTCAACTGTTTGGTGATGAATCAAAACCGGTTTACCGGCAGCTTCACTTTTTGCAATTATTTCTCGTAGAGCAGCTTCATAATCTGGATGGTCATATTGATCCGGTATCCCTAAGGTTATTGTGAGATCGTTTGGCCCCACAAAAATCGCATCAATTCCTTCTACTTTAAGCATATTTTCCAAGTTTTCGATAGCTGGGACACTCTCAATGCCTATTATGCAAACATTATTCTTATTTCGATTTTCCAGGTAGGCTCTCGTTGCTTCACTTGGTAATTCCCCGGTTTCCACGGCTTTCTCAGCTAAAGCCCCTTTCAGTGGCCTCCATCGAGCAGCCGCAACGACTTCTTTTACTTGGTCTACTGTCTCACAATATGGGGCAAGTACCCCTTGCGCACCTGCATCAATATACATAGTCACATAGTGAGACGCAGGGATCGGAATTCGTACAATGGGAACCACTCCACTGTATGTGAAAGCTGCCAGGAAATCTGCTACTTCAGCCCTACTACGGGGAGCGTGTTCTGTATCAATAATTACGTAATCTAAACCAAATGCAGAGATTGTTTGTGACCACCTAGGGTTGCGTCCCATACTGAGCATAGTTCCGTAAACAATACCGCCGCCGCTCGTTTTGTTTCGTAACTGCTCTCCATTCATTAGTTCTCTCCTGAAGTTTCGTAACGATCCATCATCGAATTATAAAATTCGTTTGTGCATTGTACTCAGTGATATTTAACAGGTCTACGAAAAGTTTTTGGATTTCCGATTTCCAGTAATGAATCCAACCACTCCCGTGGCAGCCCCGGCTCCCACTACCACAAATGCGGACCCAACCCCTAGGGCTCCAATTATCGGCCCGACTATAAAGTTGCCTCCTGAAGCGCCAATATCCCAAGCTTGCTGGAGGGTACCGATAGCAGATCCTCTTTCATTCGCTGGAACTCGGTCTATCACCAAAGAATTAATACCGGGGTAAATCAGTCCATATCCAACCCCGTGAAAAAATGCCGCACCAAAAAACATGCCCGAAGTAAAAGATCCGGAAAGCATAAACATCGCTACAGAGACTAATGTTAGGCCGGGAATAATTACAGCGGACCTTCCAAATTTATCTGCAATACGACCACTTAACAGGGTTGTGAGCATCGTCATGCCTGACAGTATAGTGAAATAAAATCCGGGATTTACACCTAATTCCCTAACATCCGAAAGCATTGGAAGGAAGGTGCTTACAGGAGCCATGGTAAACGCATAGGTCAAAAAGATTAGAGTGGGAAATATCGCTGCTCTGCTGATAAAGGGCGCATCAGACATTTCATTTTCATTCTCTGGTGTGATAGGCATCCTAGTTCGAGAATCTGACATCGTTAGACAAACGAAAAAAGACACTAATGCCACGGCAGAGGCGACTATAAAGGCCAAAGAAAAACTAAAACTATCAGCTATGAAAAACCCGATCGGTGGAGCATATAACTGAGCTATAGATATCGAGTTACCCATGTATGACATACCTTCCCCACGCCTGGATTCAGGAGCCAGATTGGCAACCACGGTACTCGTGGCCACCGGAGCAATCGCAAGACCTACACCCTGGGCCATACGAACAGGTACTATCCACCACTCACTAGGCAGGGGAATATATAAAACAGTGGTTCCCACAAATATTAATATCCCGACCATGATTACTCTTTTGGGCCCAGATTTTAAAATCCATTTACCCGCCATAGGTCGGAAAATTACCCCGGCCAATCCAAAAGTTGCGATAATGACACCTATCTCCCATTCCTTTCCTCCAAGTTTGTCTATAAACCCTGGAACCACCATAAAAAGAGAGAAAAACCCAGCGAGAAGTAGATGAGCCACTAGAAGATTTATAACGAAATCTCTCGACCATAAAGATTCTGAAGATTCTGAAGCCATAATAAAAATGCTCTCCTTAATGAATTCAACCACACCGAAATTATTACAGAATTACATTGCATGAAACGATTGACGTGAATATGCCGCAATGTTACCTTCTGAAGTATTCCAACCCGGATATTGTAACCCTTTCTTAGTGACCCACGATGGCCCAGTCTGTTAAAAAACCGAATATTCCTTGTGAAATAAATTCAGACCAAACGCCATCAAAAAAAAGAATGTTCTCAAACATACTAGATGCCCTCTCCTATAGGGACTTCAGGTGGCTATGGATAGGCTCATTTGTATCTTTCATGGCAATGAATATGCAAATGATTACAAGAAGTTGGCT
>CAJXEF010000128.1 GCA_913052545.1 uncultured Chloroflexota bacterium | reverse complement strand
GTTGGTCTCACACTAAACCCGGGGAAACTGTATGGGCTGATCCGAGTAGAATCAGGAAGATGATAGAGAAATTCCCGAAAATGAAAGTTGTGGCTCTCCATCTTGGTGGTTTTTATATGCTGGATGAAGCCGAACGCGAGTTGATCGGGCAACCAAACATATTGATAGATACTACCTGGCCACCGGCGTTAAAAGAAGTAGGTGAACGTACCATGTTGGAGATAGTAAATAAGCACGGATCCGATAAGGTTTGCTTCGGTACTGATTTCCCTTTGGCTGATATGGCCGAAGATGCTAAGTTCATCGAGGATCTGCCGTTACCCGGGGCTGATAAAGAACGGATCCTCGGTGAAAATGCACGTGCTTTTATAGGTCTTTAAATTAGATCTTTCGGCCTAGTGAGGGTTCAGCTACTTACCTGTCCAGATAGGTGCTCTCTTCTCCGAAAACGCCTTGACTCCTTCAGCAGCGTCTTGGGTATGTAGAATCAAATCGCGTTTGGTCTGGGCAAACGCAACCCGATTTTCCAAGTCCATTGATGCTCCTAGCATAGATGCTTCTTTGATTGCTCCAACTGACAAAGGTGCATTAGCCACGATTTTTCGGGCTATTTCCTCTGCTTTGGCCATTACCTCTTCAGGAGCAACTACATGATTAACTAACATTAGTTCGTGCGCCCGATTAGCATCAATGAACTCACCAGTAAAAAGGATTTCAAAAGCAATATTACGTGGTACCACCTGGGCTAATAATGCCGGACCACTAACAGATGAGATGCCTCGTTTTACTTGAGGCCACCCAAATTGGGCTTCACTCGAGGCTACCCTTATATCGCTTCCAAGGGCTATCCCACAGCCTTGAGCTAGGCAGATGCCGTTAATAGCTGCAATTATAGGTTTCCAGATATTCGCCTGTACAATATACAGATCTCCTGTGCTGGGGCCTTCATTAGCCCTGGCAGCGGCCATTGCAACCAGATCATGCCCGGTCGAGAAAGCTCTGCCGTTACCTGTAACTATTGCGCAGCGGACTTCAGGGTTATGTTTCACATCTTGGAAAGCATCCCACAGGAGTTGCCGCATTGCCGGGTCAATTGCATTCAATTTCTCTGGTCGATTTAATGTAATGTATGCTATACCGTCTTTAATATCGTAAAGCGCTTCTTTTTCTTGCAAAATTCCGCCTCCATTTTATGGGGATATTATACCTCTTGATCTTAGGTGTCCGTTATTTAAATGATCCTCGAACCGGTTGGCTTGGTTCCAATAACACCGGATTGTTCAAGGTTGCTAATTTCGCTTGTAGATAGCCCGAGTAACTCATGATATATCTGGTAGTTATGTTCTCCTAAGGTTGGGGCTGGCCAGTGGACTAAACCAGGGGTTTGGGACATTTTCCAAGGCATGCCAGGATACATTTTTGGTCCAACTTGTCGATGATTTACTTCTACAAAGGTCCCTCTATCTCTGTAGTGAGGGTTCTCCAGTAGATCAGGTCCCCGGAATACTGGCATAGCCGCTATCCCTAGATTTTGAAGTTGTTCAGTGACTCTGTATGCATCTTTGCTGGCGGTCCATATTTTGATCAATTCGTCGAGTTGATCCTGGTGGGCTAATCTGGATTCCGTTGTTGAAAATCGAGGATCGCTAGCCAGGTGTTTAGCTTCCATTAATGTCGCAAGTAATCTCCATTCGTGATCATTCTTCACAGCTATGGTAACCCATCTGTCTTCACCTTCACATGGATAGGAATTGTGTGGAGCCATGTGAGGAGACCTATTCCCTATTCTCTCCGGTTCTTGACCTGTCATTTGGTAAGCTAAAATAGGACCGCCAATTAGGGCTACAGCGGATTCTTGCTGAGACACGTCGATGAACATCCCCTGGCCGGTCCGTCGCCTAAGTCGGAGAGCAGCAAGGAGCACTCCTGCAGCGTGAGATCCCGTGATAGGATCTCCATGGTTTATACCGGATTTCATTGGTCCATCATTTAAATAGCCAGTCATATGCGCCATTCCGGATAATTGCTCTTGCCCAATACCATAGGCGACATATTTCTGCCAGGGTCCGCTATTCCCAAAAGCAGGCATAGAGACGTAAATCAAATCGGGGCGAACCTCCTTCAATGCGGAATAGGGGTATCCTAACCGTTCTAAACTGCCTTGACGGAAATTCTCGATAACTACATCACTGATAGATACCAATTGCTCAAAGGTATCTCTTCCTGATTGTTCTGTTAATTCTAGAGTGATACCGTATTTGCTCATGTGTAAACAATTGAACCATCCGTTCCTATTCCAGGGTTCTTCTCCAGGCTCTGCATCTGGGTAGGATACGACACCTCTGGCAGGATTAACCGGACCTCTATGGGAGTCGTATACCCGTAAAGATTCCATCTTGATTACTTCTGCTCCCATATCGGCCATTAATTTGGTGCAGTAAGGGCCTGCCCAAATTCGGGAAAGATCCAAGATTCGGATGTTTTTCAAGGGTTGTGATTTATCCATAAGCTAGCTGTTGTTAGATCTTATTTGATTGATTTCATTGACGCTGTAGCCCAGTTGTCCCAGTAATTCTATGGAGTGTTCTCCCAAAAGTGGGGCTGGTCGGTACACCCAGGCGGAGTTATGCCCTGAACTTGATCCATTATTTAATTGCGGGCTTATAGGCGCCCCTGGATATTTTAATTTACCTGCTCGAGGATGATCTATGGTTACAAAGTAATCTCGTGCTTCTAGTTGTTCCATTTCTAGAATATCTTGCATAGAGGCTACGTAAGCGAATCCAAGACCTTCATCCTGTCCTGCTTTAAAAATATCTACTTTATCATGCTCCAATAACCAGGGAAGCATCAATGCATCTACTTCGTCAGCATTGATCAGGCGCCCTTGACGTGATTCGAACCTTGGGTCTGCTAGTTCTTCTCTGTCCATTATCCGGGATACTTGAGGCCAGCGTTGGTCTGGACCGGCAATTATCCCAACGTATCCATCTTGGCATGGGTAGATCCCCCAGGCTGCTCTCCCGTACCCTCTATTCCCTACGCGCGAATACTCGACTCCAGAGTAGCTGTATTGCATTAGAGCGTTTTCTAGAATATTGGTAGCATACTCTGCTATAGATATGTCGATGTGTTGACCTTCACCGTAATCCTCTGCATATGCCAGGGCTGATAAAGTGGCAACCATGGCGTTTTGTCCTGCGCCTAATTGAGCAAGTGGGGCACCTTCTTTCAATGGTTCTTCTTCCGGTTCACCGGTAATGTTCATTAAGCCACCGGCGGCGTAGAGATTGATTTCAGAAGCCTTCCAATTTTTATATGGTCCTGATTGACCAAAATTGGAAATTGAAGTCATTACTAGCTTGGGATTATTGGATTGCAAATGTTTATAACTCAATCCTAATCGGTCCATCACCCCGGGAGCAAAATTTTCTATTAATATATCTGCAGATTGTATCAATTTAACCAATGCTTCATAGCCTTGGGGGGTTTTTAGGTCTAAAACTAGACTTTTTTTTGATGTGTTCAAATACAAAAACCACGCGCCTGTTTCACCTGAAAATTGGGTCGAGGCGTGGTCGACAGTTCTGGCTTCATCTAACGACGGCCCCACGTATCGCATAGGGTCACCCGTTCCGGGCCGCTCTATCTTAATTACTTCAGCACCTAACGTAGCTAATAGCTTGGTGCAATAAGGTCCGGCTATGTATTGGGTGAGGTCGATGACCTTGAGGCCCGCTAACAACCCTTCTTGTTCTATGTCTGAGTGAATAACGTAAGTCATATTAAATATCAGTTTGTCGCATCCCTGTGATTTAACTCATGTTACCTTGATGATAGATACACCTTATTCGAAACCGATTATTTCCCCTGCTTCGTTGACATCCATGTCGAGTGCTCTTGGATGTGAAGGTAACCCGGGTAACGTTTCGATCCTTCCGGCTAAAGTGTATAAAAACCCTGCCCCTACGGATGCTCTTATATCTGCTATAGGGAAAGCGTAGTCAGAAGGGAGTCCCTTCTTAGTGGGATCGTGGGAAATAGATAAATGTGTCTTTGCCATGCAAATTGGTAAGTTTCCCCAACCTTGGGATTCAAAGTATCTTAATCTACGTCTGGCTTCTGGAGACCAGTTAACCTCGGCTGCTGCGTATATTTTTTTAGCTAAAGACAATACCTTGTCTTCTACACTGGCATCCAAATCATACGCGTATTCTATTTTTGAATCAGCTTCTGTAGCTTTAATCACTGAGCTTGCCAAATCTGTCATGCCTTGCCCGCCATTCGTAAAACCGGTTGACTCCACTGCGTCAGACGCACCGGCGTCTTGGGCTATTTTGGCTACCGCATTCAGCTCTTCTTTAGTATCTTGTCCGAACCTGTTTATAGCTACGACTGCAGGTAATCCAAATCCTTTGATGATATTGATGTGGTGTGCTAAGTTAGGTCCTCCTGCTGTCACTGCATCTGGATTAGGTTGTTCCAAATTTCTACGCGCTACACCCCCATGATATTTTAGTGCTCGAGCGGAAGCTACCAATACCACTGCGCTGGGTGTTAGGCCACTTTGGCGTGCTTTGATGTGCATAAACTTTTCAAAACCCAGGTCTGACCCAAACCCTGCTTCTGTAATCACAAAATCAGCGTAAGATAGCGCCATTCGGTCGGCTATTATTGAATTACAACCATGGGCTATGTTACCGAAAGGGCCAGCATGAATTAGCGCTGGTTGTCCTTCCTGAGTTTGCACTAGGTTAGGCATGATCGTATGTCGGAGTACTGTCATGAGAGATCCGATTATGTTCAAGGATTCAACGGTAACCGGTTCCCCTGTACGGGTGGTTCCAACTACAATGTTAGATATCCTGTTCCTAAGGTCTTTCAAATCAGAAGAAAGGGCTAGTATAGCCATTATCTCAGATGCTGATACAATGTCGAACCTTGTTTCCCTTAAAGGGCTGTTATTTGTGCCACCGATACCGGAGACAATGTCTCTAAGAGCCCTATCTGAGGCATCTGTTACCCGCGACCACTGGATTCCTGTTGAATCCATATTAGGAATTTGCCCTCTATAAACCGCGTTATCTACCAATGCTGCCAAGAGGTTATGAGCTGATGCTACTGCGTGGGCGTCACCAGTAAAATGTATGTTAATTTCATCTTCTGGGAGTACTCTGGCCTTTCCACCCCCCGTTCCGCCACCTTTGATTCCGTAAATTGGTCCCAGAGTAGGTTCCCGCAACGTTGCAACGGTTGTTCGCCCCAATTTGCCTATGCCCTGGACTAGACCGACCGCTGTGGTAGTTTTTCCTTCACCCGCAGGGGTTGGAGTGATACCTGTAACGACCACTAACTTACCTTGTGGGCTCCCTTCCTTGGCCTTCAAAGCATCAAGGGAGATTTTGGCTTTGTATTTTCCATAGGGAATCAGGAAATCTTCCGTTAAGCCTATGGAATTTGCTATTTCGCTAATGGGCTTCATAAGACCTCCCGTTACGGTTAGGTAGCCTTGGGTTTATTCCTCTCGTACCACCCAGATTATCCAACCTTCTTCGGTTATAAGCGAGTTAAAATCTAGAATCTTGTTCGAGCTTTTCTATATCCCTTTCGCTTAAATTAAAATATTTGGCTTCAGGATGATGGAAAACCAGGGCAGTAACGGATCCCTCAGGATCCATCATAAAACCTTCCGTTAACTCTACGCCTATGTTGGAGTTGACATCTAGGAGCTTGAATAGCTTTTCTTGGTCTTCTAATCGAGGACAGGCCGGATAACCGAAAGAATACCTTGTGCCCCCGTATTGAGCCCTGAATAGCTCCGAGTTAGTGATGTTTGAGGAGTCTCCGAAGCCCCACATTTGGCGGATTTGCTGGTGCAGGACCTCGGCAAAGGCTTCAGCGGATTCTAATGCCAATGCTTGGACTATATGGGAGTCTAGAAAACGCCCTTCATCTCGCCATTTATCGGCCAACCCTCGGATATCAGGTCCAATAGTGGTTGCGAACATGGCAACATAATCCCTGGTATTTGTATCACTTTTGGGCCGACTATAATCAGAAATGCATAGGCCGTCTCGTTGTGATTGTCTCCCGAAGAAGAATCGATCTAATTCGCTCTCGCTATCGGCGTCATAAA
>CAJXEF010000127.1 GCA_913052545.1 uncultured Chloroflexota bacterium | reverse complement strand
ATACGATCTGACCGAGGCTTACATAAAAAGGCTTCAGGATGTGGAACCCCAGGTGAAATCATTTATTTCCGTGACGGACTCGTATGCGATCAAGCAGGCAATTCAAGCCGATGAAAAGTTGGCTCGTGGATCCGCCCAATTTCTGACAGGTGTGCCATTCCAAGTAAAAGATATTATCTCTACTTCTGGGATTAGGACGACATGCGCTTCTCGAATGCTAGAAAATTATGTTCCCCCGTTTGATGCTACAGTGGTAAGTAAGTTATTAAGTCAGAACTCAGTTATCCTCGGAAAGGGTAACATGGACGAATTTGGCATGGGATCATCGTGTGAGTACTCTGCTTTTCATACGACCCACAATCCGTGGGATATAACCAGAGTTCCTGGAGGTAGTAGCGGAGGTGGCGGAGCAGCGGTTGCAGCGGATGAAGTGGCTTATGCCCTCGGATCCGATACTGGAGGTAGTATACGTCAACCCGCAGCTTTCAATGGAGTAGTTGGGCTTAAACCAACTTATGGATCCGTCAGCAGGTATGGCCTGATTGCCTATGCATCGTCATTCGATCAAATTGGTCCTATCACAAAAGATGTAGCTGACTGTGCTTTGATTTTTGACGCAATTAGAGGTCCAGATAGAATGGATGCTACTTGTGTATCTCGCCCATATTCTACGATAGCCACAGGTCTATCGGATAAATCAACTGCCTCGACTCCCTTAAACGAAGGATCTCCGATCCGAATTGGTATACCTGAAGAATTTTTTGGACCGGGTATATCACCCGGGGTTAAGCAAGCCCTTAACGAAGCCATACAACAATTGCAGTCGCTGGGGGCATCGGTTGAGACGGTATCACTGCCACATACTGAACACGCTTTAGCCTGCTATTACATCATTGCACCATCCGAATGTTCCGCTAATTTAGCTCGCTTTGACGGAGTGAAGTTTGGATATTCTGATCGCGACACGTTAGACATGTGGGAATCGATGGAAAGGACGAGAGGTCAAGGTTTTGGCCCGGAGGTCAAACGTCGTATCATGATGGGCACCTATGCTCTTTCTAGCGGATATTATGATGCTTATTACACCAAGGCCCAGCGAGTTAGGACGTTGATTAGACAAGAATACGATGACATTTTTACTAAAGTTGATGTTCTTGTCACTCCGACTTCTCCGGTCATAGCATTTCCATTGGGCTCTAAATTGCACGATCCGGTTGAAATGTATAATGTTGATATCTGTACAATTCCTGCTAATATCGCAGGATTACCAGCTATGTCCGTACCTTGTGGTTTTTCAGATGATATGCCAGTTGGAATGCAGTTGATTGGAAAAGCTTTCTCCGAGTCTATATTGTTTAATGTGGCCTACGCATTTGAACAGGCTACACCCTGGCATCGGATGAGACCTCAACTTTAGGTAAGGTGAAGCTCCTATGCTTAATCGTACGCGCATCAAAGAGATATTCAATAGGGAATCATCAGGAGGGCAGGTCCTTGTACAGGGTTGGGTTAAAACTAAACGCTCTTCAGGGGCAGTTTCATTTCTTCAAATTAGCGATGGATCAACTTTAAAAGATCTTCAGATAGTTGTTGAGCCATCACTTTCGGGTTACGAACTAGTAGACAACATTACCACCGGTTGCAGTGTGAGCGTCGTTGGAGAATTGGTTCCATCTCAAGGTAAAGGTCAGAAATATGAGGTTAAAGCAAACGAACTCAAATTGTTAGGGACGTCTGACCCCGATACATATGTGTTACAGAAGAAAAGGCATACTTTAGAATTCCTTCGTGAAAACGGACATCTGCGACCTCGAACTAACACCTTTGGTGCTATGGCCAGAATTAGAAATACTACCGGATTTGCAATACACCAATTTTTTCAACAGAACGGATTCCAACATATCCAAACTCCTATGATTACAGGTAGTGATGCGGAAGGTGCTGGAGCCATGTTCAGAGTTACTACTCTGGATCCAAGCAGGGAAGGGGTGCATGACAACTCTGTTGATTATTCGGAAGACTTTTTTGGCAAACCTACTTTTCTTACCGTGAGCGGGCAATTGGAAGCCGAGATATTTGCTTCAGCCTTGTCGGATGTGTATACATTCGGGCCCACTTTCAGAGCCGAAAATTCGAATACCACTCGGCATCTCGCGGAATTTTGGATGGTTGAACCCGAAGTAGCTTTTTGTGATTTAGAGGGATTATCTGAATTAGCCGAAAAATTCCTTAAGTATGTGTTCGCCCAGGTGTTAGAAAATTGTCCAGAGGACATGGAATTCTTTAATCAGTGGTATGACAAAACCGCGATTTCAACATTGGAGGCGATAATTGCATCAGATTTTGAAAGAATAACTTATTCGGAAGCCGTTGATATCCTTATTAGATCTAAAGAAACCTTTGAATTTCCCGTGAAATGGGGCCTTGATTTACAATCCGAACACGAACGCTATATTACCGAGAAGGTAGTTCAACGACCTGTAGTCGTAACGGATTATCCAAGAGAAATAAAGGCTTTTTATATGCGATTGAACGATGACAGCAAGACTGTCGCGGCAATGGATGTATTAGTGCCAAGAATAGGAGAAATCATTGGTGGAAGTCAGCGCGAAGAACGGTACGACATCTTGGTTAATCGCCTGAAAGAATCAGGGCTTGATGAGGCTAATTACTGGTGGTATCTAGATTTGAGACGGTTCGGGAGTGTCCCGCACTCAGGGTTTGGACTTGGTTTTGAAAGGACCGTACAGTTTATTACGGGTATGCAGAATATTAGAGATGTAATTCCATTCCCTAGAACTCCCAAGAATGCGGAGTTTTAACTAGATCTCGTGAGCCTAGTTACTTGAGATGGGTAACGAGTTCAATCAATTGTCCGTTGGGAAAATCGACTCCGAAAGATCGTTAAGAATCCATTAAGGGTATTAGATATGAGATTAACCTGGGCTTTGTAATGCAAGGGAATCCGGTTGACTGTCAAAACAGCCTCCGAATATAATTAGGTTCCATAGGAACTTAACCATCTATAACGTTTAAAAAACATTAAAAGTAATTTAGGTCAATAAATTAAAACACAGGGGCATTTATGAGGAATATTTGTCCTTGAGTATCAGGAGGCTGAATGACCACTCACGAGGCAGTTTTACATCCCCCAGCATTGATTAGCGAACTTAAGAAAAACGACATCACGCACATAGTGTGGCTCCCCGATAGCGAGACTAATTTCATGTATCAGATGCTTCAAGCGGAACCAACTATTGATTTGGTTCCCGTATGCCGGGAAGGAGAAACCATGGCTATAGCAGCAGGGCTATGGGTAGGCGGTAAAAAGCCCGTGGTATTAATCCAGAACACAGGTATCTTCGAATCAGGAGACTCTATCAGAGGTTTGGGTCTGGATATTAACCAGCCACTGGTTATGCTAATAGGATATAGAGGCTGGACGCGAAGAGGCGCAACGCCGGATTCTGCCGCCAGATTTACAGAACATATTCTGCACGCTTGGGGCATAAACTATTATTTGATTGAAACAGATGATGATGCAGATCGTATCGGACTTGCCGTAGAAGAAGCATATAGAACTCAGAAACCTGTGGGTGTTTTAATAGGTGCTGAGTTTGGTTCTGAGTAACACTTGTAGGAGAATTGGGCAATGATTAACAATCAGGATGCAGTCAAAGCGATTGACAATAGCAGGGATGGCGCAATCATAGTGCCGACAATGAATGCCAATAACGTTCATTTTGGATTACCTACTGTAACTTCTAACCAAGACATGGACTTGCCTGTGTCCGGTGCAATGGGCAAAGCTTCATCCTTGGGTCTGGGATTAGCGTTAGCGCAACCGGACAAAAAGGTTTTCGTTCTGGATGGAGACGGAAGCCTGTTAATGAATTTAGGAACTTTGGTAACCCTATCGAATAAAGCTCCTAAAAACCTCTATCACTTTTTATTCAATAATAATGTATATGCTGTCACTGGAGGACAGCCTATCCCAGGTTCGGAAGTATCAGATTGGGAAGGCATGGCAAAAGCCGCCGGTTATGCCTCAGTTTTTTCATTTGATAATCTGGAAGACTTAACCACTGGGTTAGAAGAAGTGTTAGCCTGCGAAGGCCCGGTGTTCATACACTTACTGGTCCAACCAGAAATTGAGAATACTCCCGTGCAATTCCGGCAAAGGCCTAGCAGAACGGTTCAGCAGGCTTTCAAAGATCTCCCGCAAGCTTTAGGAGTTAGATAGAAGATACTGTTATCACAACTTATTTTTAACATGTATGCCGCGATTCGACCAAGTCGTATTCGCGGTATTTGATATGATAGATATTATTACCTCGTTGGTACGCGGGTTATTGGGTAGAGTAATTGGGTATCTGGGATTGTCGTTTGGGTTCTGGCTCCTGTATCGAGCTTTCCTTTCAAGTCATCTGTTATCAGGACTGGGATTCGGTATATGTGGTTCCCTTTCGATATTGGTATCATTATATGTATTGATTTGGATTCGGCGCGTTTCCAGAAATTGGATCCCTGGCGAACGGATAAATATAGAAACAGAGGTTCAGGATGATTCCCTCGATCGAAGCGGCTCGCGCGATTAGCTTTCACCGGAAAGATGCTTTGGTGGTCTCGACGTCATCAGCGTTAAGAGATTGGAACGCGGTATCTGAGCGACGTGATCTTGATGTGGATCTTACGGATTGCATGGATAGAGCACCTGGAGTTGGATTGGGCTTATCTCTGGCTCAACCAGATAAACAAGTTCTGGTTTTGGATTGCGACGCTACTTTAAGGACAGATTTGGCAGCATTCGCAACGATAGGTGAATCGCAAATCTCCAATTTAGTTCATTTTGTATTCGAGGATCTAAGTAACGTGTCAACCGACGGTGTTCCAATGAATGGGCAAAACAACATTGACTTGCAGGCCATGGCGCTAGGGGCCGGTTATGCCAGCACATATAGGTTTAACGACGTCGAAGAGTTATTTTTGGGCTTGGAGTCAGTATTATCCGAAGAAGGCCCGATCTTGGTCATGGTAGAGGTTGGAAGAGAATTGGATCAGCTTCCGTTTCCTGAAAGACCCATGGCTGAAGGTTGGGCGGTAGTTAGAGAAAGATTACAGAAAAGTGAGTAACTCGGGATTGGTTGCTCGAAATTGTCCTAAAAATGGGACGCTTAGTGATCTCTTTTTATACTGACTAAATTTGAACAATACGGTAAAGAGACTTGGTCAGAAACAGCGGTAAAACAGTTGGGAACGGGATTTGAGGAACAACTAACCAGCTGTGTTTATCACGAAATAGAGGCGAGGATTCTGTAAAATGGCAATATATTCAAAGTGACTTATTGCTGGAGAACCAAAATTTGTTCTGCTACGTTATAACCGAGCGACACCTCTCCTAGATCTGTTTTAATGGTCAAAACCCCTCGGTACGGTGCCGCCTCGAGCACGGATAGTTTTCGACCAGGAGTAATCTTCCACTCATCCAGAAATTTCAAAAGATCCACGTCTTCTTCAGGTATTCTTTCCACAACATATTCTGAATCGGTTACTGCTCGACCCAGGTTCAAAGCACCAGGAGGTGAATAAGGCTCGCCAGTTCCCGGAATTGGGCGCCCAAAGGGCGATTTCTTCGGATGTCCTAGACATTGCGTGAGCTTGGTTTCAAAATCATGAGACATACCATGTTCCAATTGATGGGCTTCAACATAAGCTTGATGAAGATCCATTCCCAACAAGCTGACCACGAGCCACTCGGCTAGTCTGTGGCGTCGTGCTATATCTTCTCCGCCCTTAATGCCGCTATCGGTAAGTCGTATTCGCTTGTCAGAACCTACGCCAACTAGGCCCTGTTTTTCCATCCTACGCACCATGCCGGCTACGGACGGGACTGATGTACCGAGTCCTTCTGTAAGAGGCAACTGCTTCAAGTTGTCCGTCAACTGAGTTACGGTGGGGAAGTCTGAGTCCTCCCAAAGTTTGTATAAAGACAATAAATAATTCTCAGTAACTGGTGAATGACGTTCATCAGTTAATTCGGTGCCAGCCAAAGTTGCTGAGGTGGTTTCATTGTTTGATTTGGGCATATCAGTTCACTATAAAACCAGCGTACGCGAGATATGTAGGGAGAAAATATAGATTCAATTGAAATAATGATAT